>JAXDJY010000062.1:0-3252 GCA_034667445.1 Actinomycetota bacterium
AACGCGAGGCGGGGCTCAGCTTCCTCGGCGCGACCGATGGCCTCGACCCCGAGCTCGGGCCGTTCGCGGTGATGGACATCGGCGGCGGGTCGACCGAATTGGTTACAGGGACGGCGCCGGGCAGGGCCGAGCACGCCGTCAGCACGCAGCTCGGGAGCGTCCGCCAGACCGAGCGCGTCGCACCGTCGGATCCGCCGATCCCGGAGGACATCGCGGCGTTCGAGCGGGACGCGAACACGGCATTCGATGAGGTCGAGGCGACGGTCCCTGTTCGGGACGCCATGACGCTCGTCTCGTGCGCAGGGACGGCGACGACGATGCTCGCGGTTCACCTAGGGTTGGAGCGCTATGACCCCGACCTGATCCATCGTCGATGGCTCACATCGACGGACGCCGAGGCGACCCTGCTCCGGCTTGCGCAGATGACGAACGTGGAGCGTGCCGCGCTCCCGGTCATGGTCCCCGGGCGTGGAGACGTCATCGTGGCCGGCGCCGTCGTACTGGTCACCGCCATGCGCAGGTTCGGGTTCGACAGGACGCTGGTGAGTGAGACCGACATCCTTGACGGTCTGGCCACTGAACTTCTGCGCATCCGGTAGTCTGGCGCGCCGAATGAGCGGGAGCGGGAAGCGGACCCACCAGCGGCAGTTGGCGAAAGTCGCGCGGAAACGCCAGCAGGCGCGCGCGGTGGAGCAGCGCCGGAGGCGGATGCAGATGGGCGTCGCGTCGGTGATCGTCGCGCTGCTGGTGGTCACGGTCGGCGCCGCCTTCCTGTTCAAGCCGGCTGCAAAGGTCTCGGCGAAGCCCACGAAGAGCGCGTCGGCAGCGCCAACGGCCACGCCGTCCTCAGGAGCTGTCACGCAGACCGGGACGGTGAAGTTCCAAGGCAAGCCGCCGCCGATCGTGGCGTGCGGCGCCCAGCAGCCGCCGGACGCCGGCGATCCCAAGCCGCAGTTCTCCGGCCCCCCGAAGCAGACCATCAAACCGGATGACACCTACACCGCCGTCATGTCGACGTCCTGCGGAAGGGTCGAGATAAAACTCGACCCTGTGGGGACACCCGTGGCGACGAACAACTTCGTCTTCCTGGCCGACAAGCACTTCTACGACGGCATCTGGTTCCAACGGATCGTGAAGAACTTCATGATCCAGGGCGGAGACCCTGTGGGGACCGGCAGCGGTGGCCCCGGCTACGAGTTCGACAGCGAGGTGAACCAAACCATCAAGTTCGGTGACAAGCCTGGCGTTATCGCCTACGCGAACAGCGGCCCGAACACGAACGGGAGCCAGTTCTTCATCACCGTTGACCCGCAGTCGTTCCTGGACACGAACGGTCCCTACACGGCGTTCGGGACCGTCACGAAGGGGCTGGACGTGCTCAAGAAGATCTCGAACCTGCCTGCAACGACGGCCCCCGCCGGATGGGCCGGCCAGTCGGAAGCGTGCCGGACCAAGCAGGCCGTCTACATCAACTCGATCACGATCAAAGTGACGAAGCCGAAGCCCTCCCCGAGTGCCACGCCCTAGGGCTGTCTAGAGCCGGACCACGTTCGGCGCGTCCAGCCCGCTCGTTACCCCGCGTGTGTCGAACACCAACGCGGCGCGGTTGACCAGCGCCTGGATGTCGAGACCGGCGTGCGGCGTGAGGATAACCACCACGTCTTGGGCGGCAACGATCTCCGGGTCCAACGGCAGGGACTCGCGTTCCCGGCCACCGATCTTCACGGCGGGCACGAACGAGTCGTGGAAGCTGACGTCGGCTCCCTTCTCGGCGAGCCGCTCCAGCACCGAGAGGCTCGGTGACTCGCGCAGGTCGTCCACGCCGGGTTTGAAGGCGACGCCGACGCCCAGAACCTTCGAGCCTTTGATCGGTTTGCCGTGGTCGTTGAGGGCCTCACCCACCCGCCGAACCACGTAATCGGGCATCCGGTTGTTCACTTCGTTCGCGTGCTCGATGAACTCGATCCGGTAACCGAGCTGCTGGCCGGCCCGCCAGCTGAGGTAGGTGGGATCGATCGAGATGCAGTGGCCACCCACGCCCGGGCCCGGCCAGAACGGCATGTAGCCGAAAGGCTTCGTCGCCGCGGCGGCCAGAGACTCCCAGATGTCGACGCCGAGGTCGTTCGCCAAGATCGCGAGCTCGTTGACCAAGGCGATGTTCACCTGGCGGAACGTGTTCTCGATGAGTTTGGCCATCTCGGCTTCGCGCGGCGTGGAGGTCACGGCAACCGTGTGCACGAACTGCGAGTAGAAGCTGACCCCGAGGTCGCGGCAGCGTTCCGTCAGCCCGCTCACGATCTTCGGCGTGGTGTCCAAAGCGTGGTCCTTGTTGCCGGGGTCGATCCGCTCCGGCGAATAGCCGAGCGCGAAGTCCTTCCCCGCGACCAGGCCCGACTCCTCCAGGATGGGCCGAAGGAGTTCCTCCGTGGTGCCGGGGTAGGTGGTCGACTCCAGGACCACGAGGACGCCCGGGCGGAGGTAGCGGGCGGCGTCCTCGCCGGCCGTGAGGACCATCGTGAGGTCGGGCGCACCGTCGGTAAGCGGAGTGGGGAGGCAAAGGATGACGATGTCGGCGTCGGCGAGCGGCCCGGCGTTCGCGCTGAAGATGGGGTCGTCAAGGCTGGCGATCTCGGAGTCGGAGATGTCGACGATGTGCGAACGCTTCGCGTTCAGTGTGTCGATCTTCGTTTCGTCGCGATCGATCCCGATAACGGGGAACCCCGCTTGGTTGATGGCCACGAGCAGCGGAAGCCCCACGTAACCGAGCCCCACGACGGCGGTCGTTGCCTCCCGCTCGCGGATCTTGGCCGCGAGGGCGTCGAGCGGATCGACGGAGAGATCGGGAGCGGTGACCATGGCCTCTTTGAGGGTATCGGGCATCGGGGGTGAGCGCTTCAGCGCCCGATGCTACGACCTGGGAGGGTCGGAATCACGCATCGGTCCGAAGCCACTGGTCGATGGCACCGATGAGTTCGCGTTTCGTGTCGGCGCCGGCGAAGCTGGCCTCTACCCCGGTGCGTGCGACAGCGGCCAGGTCTGCGTCCGAGTAGTTCCACTGGACCCGTGCGGCCTCGAAGACACCGGTGAGCCAGACATCGCCGAACATCGGTGGGTCGTCGGAGTTGAGTGTCACGATCACGCCGGCATTCCGGAGCTTGTCGAATGGATGGCGGTCGAGCGAGGGGTAGACCGCGGTCGCCACGTTCGAGGTCGGGCACTGCTCGAGGGCGATGCCGGCCTCCGCCAGCGTTT
>JAXDJY010000063.1:0-4259 GCA_034667445.1 Actinomycetota bacterium
GCCTCGTTCGACGCGAGCTCCCGCGTGCGCTCTCGTACCCCGAGCTCCAACGCGGCGTTGCGTTGAACGATCGATCGGCGGCTGCGGCGGGCGAAGTAGGCGAGGCCGCCGAACACGAGCGCGAGGATGCCAAGCACCGCGAAGTTCAACCGCCGCACGGTGTCGCGCTGCGCCGCTGCCACTTTCTTCACGTCGGCAGACAATCGGTCGGTGAGCCCGACGAGCTCGGTGTAGACCTGGTTGAACTCGGCGTCGGAGCGCTCGCTGATCTTCCCGCCGGTTGTCCGATGGAGCCACCGTGCAGTGGCGTCGGCCTTGAACGCGTCCACGTATTCGCTGAGGATCTTCAGGTCCTTGGTGATGGTTGGATCGCTGACGGGTGCGGCGAGGTGCCCGGTCTGATCGGTGCCGCCTTTGAGTTGGACGGCGAGGAGGCGTTGGGCTTCGGTGAGCGGAGCGAACACGGTCTTGGCGACGTTGATCGACGCGTCGCCGCCGAGTGCTTCGATCAGGTAGAGGTGGGACGCGGCCGCGCGGTTCGCCACGCCGTCGGCGACGGGGAGGATGTCGTCCTGCCGCTGGGTGATCTGCGAGGTCATGTACTGGCCGTAGCCGACCATCCCCATCGCGAGGATGGCGAACACCATGATGGTCAAGGACAGGATGTCCTTGCCTCTCGCGCCTCCCTTGCGGCGCACGGTTTCCCACGTATCCGAGAATGACATGTCTGAGATATGTCATCGGAGCCCGTATACGGAACTTGAGTGATTGCGCCTCCCGGCATCGGGCGTAGTTCCACCCAGTCCACGCATCCGTGCTGGCGGTCGCGGTGCTCGGCGTGGGGTGAGGAGTCCTAGGCCGTCGTGTCTTTCATCGTCGCGGAATCGAGTTCCGAGGTAGGTGGCGGGGCGACCACGAGGAGCACCACGCTCGGTTCCGAGGAGGCGTTGCGAAGCGTGAGCTCGTCGCCCGCGGGGACCGTGGCGCTCTCCCATTGCTTCATCCGCGCCCGCCCGGTCCCGATCTGCGCCGCTACCTCGCCGGCGAGGACGGTGAGGAAGGCGTCGGATGTGGCGTCCCCCATGGGCCCGACGCTTTGGGTGTCCTGCAGGCAGACGACTCGCGTCCAGAGGTGTTCGGATTCGCTCAGCGTTTCCTGGCGTGGCTCGTCATCGTCGAAGTGGACCAGGTCGCGGATGTCTCGAGTCTTCATGCGCTTCAGCCTAGCGGAGCTAGACTGCCGCTCGATCTCCCTCTACGTAAGGAGCCCTGGTGACCACGTATTCGTATTCGTCCGAGCCGGCGGGCGCCGTCGCTGTCGGCGTCGCCATCCTGCCGATGTTCGAGGGCGGTGGCGCGGGTTCGGGCGTTACCAAGGCACTCGCGAAGTCGTATGCCGCAGCCCATCTCACGGGCAAGGACGGCGAGAAGCTGCTGGTCGTCGGCGCGGCTGGGTTCGCTGCCGACGCCGTGCTGCTGCTCGGGTGCGGCAAGGAGGCGGACTTCACCGTCACGGCGATCCGACGGGCACTTGGCCTTGCAGCCCCCGACGTCCGGGCGTTCGGATCGGTGGCCACGACGTTCCCGATGACCCTTGGTGCCAAAGACGCGGCGGCCTCGGTTGCCGCCGCCGCGGAAGGGCTCGCTCTGGGGTCGTATCGGTTCACCGAGTACAAGACGACCGGTGACAAGGACGCGTTGAAGAAGGTCGTGGTGCTCGGGTCCTCACGTTGGGACACGAAGGCCGCATCGGCGGCCGTGAAGCGCGCGGCGATCGTCGCTGAGGCGCAGTGCTGGGCGCGCGATCTGGTGAACACACCGGCCGGTGACATGCCGCCCGCGCAGATCGCCATCGAGGCCCAGAAGATGGCGAAGCCCGTTGGCCTCACGTGCAAGGTGTGGTCGGACGCGCAGCTCATCGCCGGCGGGTTCGGCGGAATCATCGGGGTCGGCAAGGGGAGCGCCAACCCACCCCGAATGATCGAACTCACCTATACGGGCGCCGGCAAGCAGACGCCGATCGCGCTCACGGGCAAGGGCATCGCGTTCGACTCCGGTGGCCTGTCCTTGAAGGATCCGAAGTCCATGGAGAACATGAAAGAGGACATGGGCGGCGCGGCGTCGATCCTGGGCACGATGAAGGCCATCGCCCAGCTCAAGCCGAAGATCAACGCGATCGCCGCCATCCCGTGCAGCGAGAACATGCCGGGCGGGCACGCGCAACACCCGGGCGACGTGATCCGTCACCGCGGCGGCAAGACCTCCGAGGTCCTCAACACCGACGCCGAGGGACGGCTGGTGCTTGCCGATTCGCTCGCCTACCTCGCGGAGAAGAAGCCGCAGCTCATCATCGACACCGCGACGCTGACCGGGGCCTGCATGGTAGCGCTCGGGAACGACGTGGCCGGCGCGTTCGGCAACGACGATGCCCTGACGCGCGAGGTCGTGGACGCCGGCAACGCGGTCGACGAGCCTATGTGGCAGCTGCCCCTCTACCGCGACTACCGCCGGCTCATCGACTCTAACGTCGCGGACATCAAGAACATCGGCGACCGCTACGGCGGCGCGATCACCGCGGCCCTGTTCCTCGCCGAGTTCGTGGGGGACATCCCGTGGGTGCATCTGGACATCGCAGGACCGGGGTTCGCCGAGAAGACGACCGCGCTCGCCGCTCGCGGGGCGACGGGTGTGCCGGTTCGCGCGTTGGTGAAGTTCGTGATGGACCGGGCGGGCGCCAAGTAGTGGCGGAGGAGAAGGAGACGGGTCCCGCGGCGAAGGAGCCCCGCACCGGCCCGGTGCTCGGCGTGTTCGCCCATCCCGACGACGCCGAGATCTGTGCGGGCGGTGTTCTGGCCAAGTGGGCGGCGACCGGGCGCGAGGTGCACCTGCTCATCCTCACGAACGGCGATCGCGGATCGGGAGATGCTTCGCGCGATCGCGCCGAACTGGCGGCGACCCGCGCGGAAGAGACCAAGGCGGCTGCGCAACTCCTCGGCCTCTCGAGCGCGCGGATCATCCAGAACCACGACGGCGAACTCCAGAACACGTCGGCGACGCAGGAGCCGGTGGTCCGGCGGATCCGTGAACTCGGCGCCGAGACCGTCGTCTCGTGTGATCCCACCGCGGTTTTCTTCGATAACCGTTATTACAACCATTCGGATCATCGGATGGCGGGATGGGTGGCGCTCGACGCCGCGTTCCCCGCCGCCGGCAACCCACACTTCCTCCCCGAGCACCTAGACCAGGGCCTCGAGCCGAAGGACGTTGCGGACGTATGGCTCGGCTGGTCCAACGAACCGAACCACGTCGAGGACATCACCGGCTTCTTCCGAACGAAGATCGACGCGCTGGCACTCCACCGCAGTCAGCTGTCCGAGGGCATCCGCTTCTTCGAGGAGTTCCTGGGAGAAGACGCCGTCAACGAAGGCAAGAAGCTCGGCGTCGAGCACGCCGAACCGTTCCGCGTCCTCGACTTGAGCTGATGCAGACCCCTGAGACACGCTATGCCAGGGGATCAGACGGTGTCTCGATCGCCTATCACGTCGTCGGTGACGGACCGGTCGATCTCTTATGGCTGCACGCATTCATGGGCGGTCTCGAAGTCCTCTGGGAGCACGACGTGATGCGGTCGATCACCACCAAGCTTGGTTCGTTCGCACGGGTGATCCGCCACGACATGCGGGCGACCGGCCTGTCCGGCCGAGCCGCCGAGCTGCCGAACCTGGAGACGCAATCGCAAGACGCGCTCGCGGTCTTGGACGCGGTCGGCTCGCGTTCGACGGTGATCTTCGGAGCCGGACCCGGCGCTCACGCCGCATCGCTGTTCGCCGCGACCTATCCCGATCGCACGCGAGCGCTCGTGCTGTGGGATCTCTACGCGTGGGCGGGGCGGGCCTTCGAGCCCGGCGACCTCGAGTTGCTCGGCCGTTCTTGGGGAACCGAGGCTTCGGCCGCCGCCGCGATGGCGCAGGTCGCTCCCTCGATGGTCGGGGATCGCGACTTCCTGCGGTGGTTCGCGAAGGTGCAGCGGCACTTCGTCCCGCCCGACGTCGCCGCCGACCTGTTCCGGGGCGCGATCGAAACCGACATCAGACCCGTCCTCCCCGCTGTCCACGTCCCCACGCTCGTGCTGGCCCGCGGGTGGTCCGAGCACGAGCAGGACCGCGCCGTCGCGGAGACGATCGAGGGAGCGGCGTTCGTGCTGCTGCCCGGGAGCGACCGCGCGACCTTCGCGGGAGACCAGGATGATCTCGTCGAAG
>JAXDJY010000064.1:0-8653 GCA_034667445.1 Actinomycetota bacterium
TACGGCGAGGGTCCCGTCGGCTGCGGTAGCCTCGGTCGCCATGAAATTGCTCCGGTTCAGCTTCCGCGACCGCATCGCCACGGGCATCGTCGAACCCGGATCGGACGTCGTACGTGTACTTGCCGGGACATTCTTCGAGGATCCCCTGCCCACCGGTGAAGAGGTCTTCGTCGATGACGTCCGGCTCCTGGCGCCCGTCCTGCCCAGCAAGGTCGTCTGCGTCGGGAAGAACTATGAAGCCCACGCCGCCGAGTTCGGGGGAGAGGTACCCGAGGAGCCGCTCCTGTTCCTCAAGCCCTCCACGGCGGTCATCGGCCCGAACGATCCGATCCAGTTGCTCCCGATCAGTCGCCGGATCGACTACGAGGGCGAGCTCGCCGTGGTGATCGGCCGGCTGGCGCGCCGCGTGCGCGCCGAGGATGCCTCCCGTTACATCCTTGGTTTCACTTGCGGTAACGACGTGACGCTCCGAACCCTGCAGAAGACGGACGACCAGTGGGCGCGGGCGAAGGGCTTCGACGGCTCATGTCCGCTGGGGCCGTGGATCGATACGACGATCGATCCCACGGATGTAACCGTCGAGACGCGGCTGAACGGCGAGGTCGTCCAGCGCGCGAGCACGTCCGAGATGGTGTTCGGCGTCGCGGCGCTCATCGAGTTCATCACGACGTTCATGACGCTCCTGCCGGGCGACGTCATCCTGACCGGGACGCCGGAAGGCGTCGGTAGGATCGCCAATGGGGACGTGGTCGACGTTGAGGTCGATGGCGTCGGCACGCTCTCCAACCCGGTGATGGGGCCATGATGGCCGCCGAGGCGGGCGCGCCCGTGCGGTGCCGGTTCGCGCCGGCTCCCAGCGGCTCGCTGCACGTCGGGAACGTCCGGAGCGCCCTGTTCAGCTGGCTCTGGGCACGTCGCAACGGCGGCGCGTTCGTGCTCCGGGTCGAAGACACCGACGCGAGCCGGGTAACCCAGGAGGCGTTCCAGGGCGTGCTCGCCGATCTACGGTGGCTCGGCCTCGATTGGGACGAGGGACCGGAGGCCGGAGGACCCCACGGCCCGTATCGCCAGTCGGAACGCCTTGACATCTACGCGGCCAAAGCCGCAGAACTGATCGGTTCCGGGCAGGCCTACCGCTGCTACTGCACGGCCGAAGAGCTGGAAGAGCGCAACAGCGCGCAGATGGCTCGGGGGGAAGCGCCCGGCTACGACGGCCGGTGTCGGACGCTGACCGACGCTGAGCGCTCGGCGTTCGAGTCAGCGGATCGAACCCACGTTATCCGCTTCCACATGCCTGAACACGAGTGGGTGCTGCAGGACCTGGTCAAAGGCGAGGTCCGCTGGGCCCCCGACCAGCTCAAGGACTTCGTGCTGGTTCGCTCGGACGGTTCGCCGGTGTTCCTGCTGGCGGTGGCCGTGGACGACATGCTGATGGAGATCACGCATGTGGTCCGTGGCGACGATCTGCTCACGGCGGCTCCTCGGAACATCGCGGTGATCGAAGCGCTCGGCGGAACGGCGCCGACGTACGCGCACGTGCCGCAAGTGCTCGGCCCCGACCGGAAGCCGCTCTCCAAACGCCACGGCTCGACCAGTGTCGAGGCCTTCCGCGAGCAGGGATATCTGCCTGAGGCGCTCATCAACTACCTCGCCCTCCTCGGATGGTCGGCCGACGGCGAAACGACCTTCTTCTCGCGCGATGAGCTCATCGAGAAGTTCGACCTCGCTCGTGTCTCCTCGAACCCCGCCGCGTTCGATACCGACAAGCTCACGTTCATGAACAACCACTACATCCAACAGCTCGACCCCGACGACCTGGCAGCCCGATGCGTGCATTTCCTCACCGCGTCCGGGCTCTCGGTCGATCCAACGCTCCTCACGAGGGCCATGCCGATGGTGCGCGAGCGGATGAAGACCCTCACGGAGGCGCCCGAACTCCTGCGCTTCCTCTTCACCGACGACATCGCCCCGAACGACAAGGCCGCGGGCCTGATCGCGAAGGCGCCGGAGGGATACCTGCGCCGGGTCGCCGACGCGCTCGTCCCGGTGGAGCCGTGGTCGGCCGAGTCGATCCAGGGAGCCTTGGACGCTCTCGCGGAGGAGGAGGGCCTGAACCGGACTAAGGCCTTCCAGCCCGTCCGCGCAGCCGTCACAGGGTCGAACGTCTCGCCGCCTCTCCCGGAGTCGCTTGAGCTGCTGGGCAAGGAGCGAACCCTGGTCCGGCTGCGCGCGGCCTGACCCGTACCGAGCTTGCGGTCGGACCGGAGGTAGGCTGAAGGACATGTCCAAACCTCCCCGGCTCCTCCTCGCCATCCTCCTGTGCGCCGGCATGCTCGGTTTCTCCACCGGTGCCGTTGCGAGCGCGACGGGTTCCAGCCTGAGTCCCTCGGACCTCAAGCCGCACATCGTCCAGAAGTTCATCCCGTTCGGGCACAAGCGCAAAGGCCAGATGGCCGCGTACTCCAAGCGCCACTATGGCAAGCGCATGTACCACCTGACCGATCCCCACGTGATCGTCGAGCACTACACCGACGGCAACTCGTGGCAGAGCGCCTGGAACTACTTCGCCGCCAACGTCCCGGATCTCGGCGAGCTTCCCGGTGTATGTTCGCAATTCATCATCTCGCAGAAGGGGACCATCTTTCAGACGGTCCCGCTCGGGATCAGGTGCCGGCACACGGTTGGGCTCAACTACACGGCGTTCGGAATCGAACACGTCGGGACCAGTGACAAGCAGGTACTGAACGACGCGGCACAGATGCGGTCTTCCCTCGCGCTGACGCTCTGGCTCATGGCGAAGTACAACATCCAGGTTCGAAACGTCATCGGGCACAACGAGAACCGCAACAGCCCGTATCACCATGAGCTGTATCCCAGCTGGAGGTGTCAGACCCACAGCGACTTCATCCGACGGGATATGCAGACCTACCGGGGGCTGTTGAAGCAGCGGGCGAGGGCGGCAGGCGTGCCCATCGGACCGAAGCCCCAGTGGGTTTCCATCAACTGCTGAACGGCGCCGCGGACGTAGGTACACTGCCCGGCGACGACGACGGGAGGGATGAGATGAGCGAGTCCGCGATCGAGACGCAGGCCCTCGCGAGCATGCCGTTCTTCTCCAAGCTCTCTCCGGAGGATCTTGACGGCATCCTGGACGTCGGCCAAGAGGTCTCGTTCGAACCCGGCGCGGCCATCGTCGAAGAGGGCGACGTGGGCGACGGGATGTACATCGTGCTCGACGGCGTCGCGCGAGTGGAGGTCGGGGGGCGGTTCCATGACCTCAAGACCGGCGGATTCTTCGGCGAGATGGCGTTGATCACCGACAGCCGGCGGATGGCGACGGTGAAAGCGCAGGAAGCCGTTCGTGCCCTGAAGATCCCGGCCGATGATTTCCACTCCTTCTTGCTCGCGCATCCCAGCGTTGCCGTCGCGATGCTGAAGGCGTCGATCAACCGCCTCCGCGAGGTCGAGCAACGGATCGACGCCTGGATGGCAAGCTAGCCCGAACGCCGCGACGGGGACCGATAGCGTCGCGAGTACATCTACGTCAAGATGTCGTCATCGACCGAGAGGGCGGCGTGCGCAACCCAGGGTTCCTGATGGTGTCGATCGTACTTGTCTTGTCCGGATGCTCGGACGCGACCCCTCACACCGTCGAAGCGAGCGCTCACGCTGTAGAGGTGAACCCGGCGACCGTCAGCTCACCCACCCCAACACAAACCCCAACCCCAACACCCACCCCAACACTGCCCGACCCGATCCACGTGGGGCACCTTCCTCGTCATGGGGTCGCGGTGGATCTCGGTCACGACGTCGCGCTCCTCGACATGGCGGGCCACGTGCTGGCCAGGGTTCCGGGAGAGCTGTACTACGAGTGGAACGTTCCGGGTTCCGTGATCGTTCGAACCGGTCCGACGTTCTGGATCCTGCGTGTCGGGACTGGCGTTGTCACACCGCTGCCGAGCCGAGATGCCGCGGGCGCGATCGATCCTCAATCCCAGACAGGCGTCCACCTCCAACGCCCCGAGGGATCGCTTCCCGGCGTTGGCCGGTGGACGTACGCACTCCCAGGCCCGAGAGGCCTGATCCTCGCGCAGTGGTCCGGCGAATGCGAAGTTCCGAACGCGTTGTTCGTTTCGTCGGGTTCCCCGCCCCGTGCCGTTACCGGCGAACTCGGGCTCCACGGGCCGGAGTCACAGGCGTTGGGATGGGACTCCCGCGGTCGGGCCATCGTGTACCTCGAGGAAGGGGAGTGCGGATCTTCGTTCGCACGTCCGGGTATCTACGCGTTCACCGGCCTTGGTGCGGCCGTACCGATCTCCGTTCGGCCCGGGATCGTTGCGGCTCGCATGTGGGGCGTAGCCGCCTGATGGGGCCCGTTGCCTGGTAGTCCCAACGGGATTCGAACCCGTGCCTCCACCTTGAGAGGGTGATGTCCTAGGCCTCTAGACGATGGGACCGCATGTGTGTCTACCTGTGGTTTCGCCTTAGCAAGTGGTCAAGAAGGTGGCGAACGGACACCGATCTGGTCACCGCGCACGTCCTCCTCATCGTCGATGAGTCTATCTGACCGCTTAGCGGCCTCCCTACGGAGTTTGGGAACGAGGTGGCCTGGTAGGTCTCCTGGGTGACGTGCTCTATCGGCCGGTCGGAGCGGCGATCGCCTGGACCACAAGGTCGACCGGAGCGCAGTTCCTCCGTGCGGAGTAGTCGTGAGATGTCCTCGCAGATCTCCCTTATCGCAGCGGGACTGGCTCGTAGAACGATTGATCCTGGAAGCACGTGCCTACGCGAACGCCGCCGCCGAGGCTCGACGTGGTGCGATTGGGTCATCGATGCTAGCTTCGAGTACGGGGCCAACACCGAGCCTCGCCCGAGAGAGAGGACGTTGATGAGGCACTCGAGGCGGTTCCGCTCTTGGATGAGCCTGGTGAGCGTCCTGGCTCTCATTGCAGTGCTGGGCACCGCGGTGACGGCCCTCGCCGCGAACCAGGTCAGGGGAGCCAAGTACAGCGGCACGATCAACGCCGATAGCGGCCTCCCGATCAGCTTCAAGGTCTCCTCCAACGGCAGTCACGTCGTCAGGATGAAGGTTCCGCAACCACCGGTCTTCTGCTCGGGAGGCGGACCGCCGCCGCCGCAGTTGCGGGCGAAGCCCGCTCCGATCTCGAGCGCGGGGACCTTCAAAGAAACGCTCAAGTATGGGACCATCGGTTCCATCGTCGCCACCTTGAAGGTGACCGGCGCGTTTCACGCGCACCGCAAGGAGAGCGGCAAGGTGACCGCGTCCTGGACGGACACGTCGTGCAACGGGTCGGCCGGGTACTCGACGAAGGCAGCCTGATCGGTCGGATCCCCGCACGGTAGCCTCTGGCGCGTCGGAGGCGGAGGACGTGTGAGCGGACGGAAGATCGTGATCATCGGTGCCGGGGTGGTCGGTGCGGCGCTCGCCGACGAACTCGCGATGCTCGGTGAGTCCGACGTCGCCGTGGTGGACAAGGGTCCCCTGTTCGCGACGGGTGGGTCCTCCTCGCACGCCCCCGGATTGATGACCCGCACGAGTCCCTCCAAGTTCATCCAGGAGACGGGCGACTACACGATCGAGAAGTACGGCTCGCTCGCAACGGACGAGGGACCGGCGCTGGTGCCGGTGGGCTCCCTCGAGGTCGCCTACAACTCGGAGCGTCTCCGCGAGCTCTGGCGCCGCCTCAACTTCGCGTTGTCCTGGGGTTGGCGGGGAGAGATGCTCGAGCCCGACGAGGCCCTGGAACGCTGGCCGATCCTGCGGCGGGAAGGACTCCTCGGCGCCTTCTCGACAGCGGGGGAGGGGCTGGGTGCATCGGTTCGCGCCGTGGAGGCGCAGGCCGCCCGCGCGCAGTCCAACGGCGCAACGTTCCACGGCGGCGTCGAGGTCACCGGGTTCCGGACGGCGGGCAGCAGGATCACGGGCGTAGAGACGACGACGGGCGCACTCGACGCCGACATCGTGGTGTGCTGCGCCGGCGTGTGGGGTCCGGCGCTCGCCAAGAGGGTCGGGCTCACGCTACCGATGCTCGCGATGGAACATCAATACGCGATCACCGAACCCGTACCCGCGCTTGCCGCCAACGCGGATGCATGGGCGACGATGCCGATCCTGCGGCACCACGAGGGCGGCATCTACTACCGCGACCACGGCGATCGCGTCGGGATCGGCTCGTTCCACCATCGCGGGATGCCCATCCAGTCCGGCGACATCGACACGCACCCTCGGCGGGTCGAAGGGCTGGAGTTCGTGTTCACGGAACCGGAATGGGTCGACGCCTGGCGGCTCACCGTCGAGCTGCTGCCCGACCTCGACGGCCTTGGGCTCGAACGGCGATTCAACGGTGTCTTCGCGTTCACTCCAGACGGCTACCCGTTGGTGGGGGAGCATCCCGACCTCGAAGGGTTCTGGGTTGCCGAATCGGTCTGGGTCACCCACTCGGCAGGTGTCGCGCGCGGACTCGCGGAGACCTTGGTCCACGGGGGAGCATGGATCGACATGTCGCCATCGGACCTCTCCCGCTTCGACGAGCGGGAACTCGCTCCCTCGTTCTTCGAGGCCCGGTGCGAGGACCAGTACCGGGATGTGTACGTGGCCCACCACCCGGTCGAACCGCACGTGTCGGCCCGAGGCATCCGCTGGAGCGCGTTCGCAGAGCACGAGCGCGGGCTCGGAGCGGAGTTCTTCGATGTGGCGACGTGGGAGCGCCCGCAATGGTACGCGGCGAACGCCTCACTCCTGGACGGGGTTGCGGTCCCTTCGCGTGACGCGTGGTCCGCTTCTCATTGGTCACCGGTCTCGCTCGCCGAGCATCTCGCCGTTCGCGAACGAGCCGGCCTCTTCGACATGACGCCGCTCACAAGGATCGAGGTCACGGGCCCTGGCGCGGAGGCATTCTTACTGCGCATGACCACCGGCCGTGTCGACAGGCCCGCCGGGGCTGTGTCGTACTGTTTGCTGCTCGACGATCGCGGCGGGATCCGCTCCGACATCACGGTCGCGCGGTTCGCCGAAGATCGGTTCGTTGTCGGGGGGAACGGCCCGCGGGACATCGCATGGCTCCGGCAGCACCTGCAGTCCGACGGGTCCGTCCAGCTCACGCCGATCTCCGACGTGACGGCGTGCGCTGCGCTCTGGGGGCCTGCGGCCCGCGACGTGTTGCAGCCTCTCTCCTCCGACGATCTCTCGAACGAGGCCTTCCCCTACCTGACCGCCAGCAGCATCGATGTTGGGGGGCTCGCGGTTGACGCCACCCGGATCTCCTACGCCGGTGAACTCGGGTGGGAACTCACGGTGCGCAGCGAAGCGGGAGGGGATCTCTGGGACCGGATCTGGGAGGGCGGACGCTTGCTCGGGCTGATCGCAGCCGGTCGCGCAGCGCTCGGAACGCTCCGGCTTGAGAAGGGCTACCGGGCCTGGGGGACCGACATGACACCGGAGCACGGCCCCGTTGAAGCGGGTCTCGCCTTCGCTCTGCGATCTAGCGGTGTCGATTTCATCGGACGGGCAGCAGTGCAAGAGCGGCGTCAGGCGGCGAGGACGCTCCGATGCGTCGCTATCGAGGACGACCAGGTGGTCATGGGCGGCGAGCCCGTGCTCATCGATGGGGAGCCGGTCGGCTACGTCACGAGCGCCGGGTTCGGTCCCTCGGTGGGTCGGAGTATCGCATACGCCTGGGTGCCGGCCGATCTGCAAGAGGCCGCGCGAGTCGACATCGCCTACTTCGAGCGGATGCTGCCCGCCGTCATCGTGAGCGAGCCGTTGTTCGACCCTGAGGGTGTCCGCCTTCGGGCGTGAGCGGTGGGGAAGGTTCGGCCTAGAGGTCTTTCGCCATCTGACGGGCGGTCTCGTGATATCCGGACGACTCGTACAAAGCCCGCGCAGCGCCGTTGTCTCCGAACACGTTGAGCTCGATGCGGTTCAGGCCCATCTCCGTCGCCAAGACTTCCGCCTGCGCCAGGATGGCTCGACCGTAGCCGCTTCCACGAACGCCCTCCTCGACGACGATGTCGTAGACCCACGCCACGTGCCCGGCGTCAGACTTCCGGTCGCCGAGCCAGAGCCACCCGACCTGTTGGCCAGTCGCGGGATCTTCAGCGATCACGAGTCGGTGGCCAGGGGTCCGCAGGCCGTCCGGCAGTAGCTCAGACTGTTCGCGCTCGCTCTGCTCCATGAGGGTCGCGGCATCAACTCCGGAGTTGCGAGCCATATCCTCTGCATAGTCGGCGACGTGCTGCGCTCTCCATGTCGGATACTCCTCGTCGGTCATCGGTCGCATCTTGAGTTCGGGCATGGAACCTCCGTGCGCGATGGCGGCCACCGCCTGCGACCCATCGTAGCGGCGACGAGCAGCAACTCCGACCTCGGACCCTGCATACTTCTCCCCATGGACCCTCGCCTCGGGCTGTGTGCCACGTGCGTGCACGCCAAGTGCACCCATACCACGCGCGGCACGGAGTACCTCCGCTGTCTCCTCGCCGTGACCGATCCTCGGTTCGTGAAGTACCCACGCTTGCCCGTTCTTTCGTGTGAAGGCTTCGAGCGCCAACCCGATCCGGCCGGGGAACCGCGATGACTGACCGGCCGGTGATCGTGATCGGGGCGGGTCTCGTTGGGCTCTGCTCTGCCTAC
>JAXDJY010000065.1:0-2990 GCA_034667445.1 Actinomycetota bacterium
GTGTTCGGATCGGCCGGACCGCCGACTACCGCAACCTCCTTGGACGGCCCGAGGTAGAGGTCCAGCGCGCAGAGCGCATGGCCAAACCCCCCCGGTGCTCGGGTTGCGCCGTCCATCACCAGCCGCAGGGCCCGCTCCGCCGCCTCGCCGTAGCGCGAAGAGCCCGTCAGCAACTCCAGCCGAAGCAAGACCTCCGCCGCGACCGAGTTCCCGCTGGGAACCGCGTTGTCGTACAGCTCCTTCGGCCGGATCACCAGGTCGGCTCCGGTGTCCGTCCCGGTCAGGAAGAACCCGCCGCGCTCCTCATCTTGGAACCGCTCGAGCAGTTGGTCTGCGAGCGCCCGCGCTTCGAGGAACCAGCGCAGTTCGAAGGTCGTGCCGTAGAGGGCAAGAAGCGCTGAGCCCAGGATTGCGTGATCGTCGGAGAAGCCCGGACCGCCGGCCACGCCCTCGCGCCAGGAGCGCAGGAGCCGGCCGTCGGCGCCTCGTAACTCCGCGAGGACGAAGGCTGCGCACCGTTCCGCGACCTTGACGTAGGTCGGTTCACCGAACGCCCGTCCCGCTTCCGCGAAGGACTCGATCGCCATCGCGTTCCACGCCGTGACCACCTTGTCGTCGGTACCCGGGTGTACGCGGCGTGCACGAACCTCGAACAACACAGCGCGCGCCGCGTCGATCTCCGTGCGGAGCGCCTCCATATCCGTTCCGAACTCCGCGGCGACGCCGGTGATCGGGATGGGATGCCACAGTACGTTGGTGCCATCCCAGTTCCCGTCGCGGGTGGCGCCGAACGCCGTCGCCACCGCCTCGCCCACGAGTTCGACCAGCTGGTCCCAGGACCACACGAAGAACTTCCCCTCGGCGCCCTCGGAATCCGCATCCTGGCTGGACCAGAACCCGCCGTCGGCGTGCTGCATCTCGCGCACCAGGTAATCGAGGGTGTCGGCGGCAACGCGCCGGTAGCGTTCGTTCTTCGTGACCTGCCACGCCCGAACGTAGAGCCGAGCGAGGAGCGCGTTGTCGTAGAGCATCTTCTCGAAGTGCGGAACGTGCCACGCGGCATCCGTCGAATACCGTGAGAAGCCGCCGCCGATCTGGTCATACATCCCGCCGTCGGCCATCCGGTCGAGCGTGATCACTACCATCTCGAGCGCGTCGGGCTCGCCTCGAAGGGCTTGGCGAAGGAGGAACTCGAGCGTCATCGGTTGCGGGAACTTCGGTGCCCCGCCGAACCCGCCCCACCGCCCGTCGAACTGCTCCTTGAGCTTCGCGAGGGCAGAGGCGGCGATCTCGGCGGTGAGCGGCTCGGCGGCGCCCTCCAGCTCCCCCGTTCGCGCGATCGCCTCCGTGACGCGGACCGACTGTGCGTCGATCTCGTCTCGCCGGTCCCGCCACGCCTCCGACAAGCCGGTAAGCACCTGACGGAAGGAGGGCAGTCCGTGGCGAGCCTCGGGTGGGTAGTAGGTGCCTGCGTAGAAGGGCCGGCCCGCGGGCGTGATGAAGGCCGACAGCGGCCAGCCCCCACTCCCGTTCATCGCTTGGACCGCGTCCATGTAGATGGAGTCGATGTCGGGGCGCTCCTCGCGGTCGACCTTGATGCTCACGAACCGCTCGTTGAGGAGGGTCGCCGTGGCGTCGTCTTCGAAGGACTCGTGGGCCATCACGTGACACCAGTGGCAAGCCGCGTAGCCGATGGAGAGGAAGATAGGCTTGTCCTCCTCCCTGGCCTTCGCGAACGCTTCCTCGCCCCACGGGAACCACGCCACCGGGTTGTGGGCGTGCTGGAGCAGGTAGGGGCTGGTCTGGCCGGCCAAGCCGTTCGGAGGTCGATCACTCACCCGGTCAGTGTCTCGCGCCGAGCTGCCTACGCACCTTCGATGCCTGACAGGTCAAGTGTTGGGGCCCTGGATGCCGATGCGTGTGGCATGGACACTGAACTCCGCGCGATGGTGGTGAGCGAAGGCGCGGCGCTGACCCAGTCGCTGATCGTGGCAGTATCCCGGAGGTTCGCCGTTCGGGTGCTGGGGCCGGTTGCCGACGAGGTCCAGGCGATCGAGGCGCTCAGGGCCAGCCCGATCGAGCTGGTAGTGGTCGAACTCACCCGAAGCGACGACCGCGCCGGCGACATCATCTCGGCGATCGTCGACGGATCGAGCATCCCGGTGCTGGCGGTGGCCGCAGATCTGAGCGTCAGGGATCCCGCTCGGGCACTGGCTGCGGGCGCCATCGGCGTGATCCGAGGAACGGGCGGAAGTCCTCGCGAACTGGCGTCCTCCCTCCGTCGGGCGGCGGCGGGTTCACTCGTCCTACCCGATGCGGACCTGCCGAAGGTCTTCGAACGAGTCCCGGTGCGTTCCGGGATCGGCGGGTCCGGGCACGGGCTCACCCCCCGCGAGGTCCAGGTTCTGGGGGCGATGGCAGACGGGGCGTCGTGCGAGGATGTCGCTGGAGCCCTCGGTATCAGCCCGCTCACCGTTCGGAGCCACGTGAAGAACGTGATGTCCAAACTCGGCGTGCATTCGACGGTCGAGGCCGTGACCTTCGCGCTTCGAACCGGCCTGAGTGGGGACCGCCGCAGCGCGTGATGGACTCGCAGCCGAAGAGGGTTGCGGGGTAGCCTTCGAGCCGATGGTAGCCGCGACGATCCGCGTACTGGTCGTTGACGCACATCCGGTGGTCCGCGGGGTGGCGCGCCTCGCCTGCGAGGGGTCCGAGGATCTCGAGTTGGTCGCCGAAGCCGCCGACCCCCGCTCGGCGCTGGACGCCGTCACCGCCCTGTCCCCCCACGTCGTGATATTGGACCTCGACCTTCCGGAGGAGGGAGGGCGCAACACCATGGCGCGCCTGCGCGAAGCGCAGTTCCCGGGAGCCATCCTTGCCCTCTCGGACCGGGCCGACGGCGCGGCCGTGCTGGATGCCCTGAGACTCGGGGTCCACAGCTACCTCTTGAAGGGGACCGCGCTTCGAACGCTCGCCGACGCCGTGCGCCG
>JAXDJY010000066.1:0-4855 GCA_034667445.1 Actinomycetota bacterium
CGATCCGCAGCACCGGGTTCAACGCGTTCATCGCCCCCTGGAACACCACCGCCACACGTTTCCATCGAGCTGCCTGCAGGGAAGACTCATCCAGTTCCAGAAGCTCGAGGTCGCCGAGACGGATCCGGCCCGTGACATGCGCCGTATCGGGCAGCAGGCGCGGGATGGCGAGCGCCGTCGTCGTCTTCCCGCAGCCCGACTCTCCGGCCAACCCCAGTGCCTCACCGGGCTGCAGGGTCAGGCTCACGCCGCCGACCGCCTCGACAGAGCCCGGGCCTTCCCCGTACCGGACCCGCACGTCGGTGAGCTCGAGCAACGGCGCCGTCATCGCCGCTCCCGCAGCCGTGGATTCAAGATCCTGTCCAGTGAATGGCCGGCCAGCGTGAAACCGAGCACCACGACGACGATGCCGAGCCCGGGTGGCAGGAAGTACCACCAAGCCCCCCGCCCGATCGCACCGGTCGCGAACGCGAAATGCAGCATCGTGCCCCACGAGACGTGAACCGGGTCGCCGAGTCCGAGGAACGCGAGCGTTGCCTCCGCCAGGATGGAGCCGGCGATAACCAGTACCGCGTTCGCGAAGATGAGCGGTGTCACGTTCGGCAGGATGTGCATGCCCATGAGACGTAGATGCGAGCCCCCCATCGCCTGCACCCGCACGACGAACTGCCGCTCTCGGAGCGTGAGTACCTGCGACCGAACGATCCGCGCGATGGGGGGCCAGCCGGTGAACCCGATGACCAGGATGGTGATCTCCAGGCTCTGCCCGATGATGGCGGCGAGGACGATGATCAACGGGATGGTCGGTACCACCAGGAAGAAGTCGGTGATGCGCATAAGCAAGGTATCCACCCATCGGCCGAAGTACCCCGCGACCAACCCCACGACGGAGCCGACGCTGATCGAGATGACCGTTGCCAGTAGGCCTACGATCATCGACACGCCGGCCGCGGCGAGGAACTCGCGCAGGATGTCCCGGCCCAATTCGTCTGTCCCCATCGGGTGGGCGCGGGAAGGGTGCGCGAAGATGTCCGACGCCACGCGACCGACCTTGCTTGCATCGAACGGCAGGAGCATCGGACCCGCCACGGCAGCCAGCGACACGAGGGCAAGGACGATGATGCCGGTTCGGCCCGTGGGATCCGACCAGAGCTCGTGCGCGGTCCGTCGGAATACAGCTCGCCCGCCGGTCGCGTCCTCTGGTCGAAGGATCGCGGCCATCAGGCCTCACGCACCCTTGGGTCGAGCCAAACGTAGAGGAGATCACTGAGGAAATTCGCGAGGATCACCGTGACGGCGAACAGGAGGAAGCATGCCTCCAGAACAGCGTAGTCGCGGAGCCTGACAGCTTCGTAGGTGAGCTCCCCCATCCCGGGCCAGGAGAAGACCGTCTCAACCTGGATCGCTCCCCCGACCACCAGCCCGATGTAGAGCGCGGACGTGGTCACCACGGGAAGCATGGCGTTCCGCATGCCGTGCCTCCAGACGACCCGGCTCCTGGTCATGCCTTTGGCTTTGGCGGTGGTGACGAAATCCTCGGTCAATACGTCGACCAACGAACTCCGCGTGATCAGCACGAACTGCCCGATATCTACGAGCGCCAGGGTGAGCGTTGGTAATACCAAGTGTCGAGCCACATCGAACGTGGTGCCGAGCGGCGAGGAGTACGTGGCTCCCGCCGTGGTGATGCCCGTGATAGGAAAGATCTTGGCCCACACGCCGAGCGCGAAGATCAACAACATCCCTACCCAGAACGTCGGCATACTCCAAAGGACGAGCGACCCGAACACCGTCGCGGAGTCCACCTTCGAACCACGTCGGGAGGCAGATACGACCCCCATGATCACGCCGATCACCACCACGAGCACCGTGGCCACACCCACCAGCACAAGTGTGTTGACCAGGCGCTCCGCAACGATGTCGGCGACCGGCCGGTGATAGGCGAACGAGAACCCCAGATCTCCGTGCGCCAGCCCGCGGACATAGATCCAGAACTGCTCGATCAAGGGCTTGTCCAGCCCGAAGAGCGTACGGAGCTGGGCGGCGGCCTCCGGGGTGAGATGCCCCGAGCGCTGGTAGAGCCGGACGGGGTCGCCGGGCAGTACACGGAAGAGCAGGAAGTTGAACGTCACGACGGCCGCGAGCGTGCCCGCGAGCCACCCAAGCTTCCTGCCGAGGACCGTGAATCTCATCGGAGAGCCTCAGCAGCCCGGACCTGAGGTCACGCCGATTTCACGTTCAGGTAGTTGGCGCGGGTGAAGTTGAAGACGATGCCGCCGGCGGTCTCGGTCCATCCGGTCCACGTATCGGTTCGATAGCCCTGCAGCTTGTCCTGGTACCACATCACGATGTAGGCACAGTCGTCGTAGAACTGCTGTTGCATCTGGTGCACCAGATCGACCCGGGTAGGGCGGTCCAACTGGGCAGCCTGCTGGTCGTAGAGCCCGTCGTAGGTCTTGTTGGCGTAGTACACGTCGTTGTTGCCACCGATCTGGCTGGTGAGGGGAACCCCCAACAGGTAGTCCGGGTCGTTCACGCCCGAGTCCCAGCCCCACACGAAGATGTCCCAGTCCGGCGCATCCGCGTTGTAGACGGTCGAACCCAGCGTGTTCTCGTCCATGGTCTGTAGGTTGAGTTTGATCCCCACGGCCGCGGCCGCATCTCGGAAGAGTTGTGCCGCCCGCACGTCAACCGTGGTGGCCTCGATGGCGATGAGCCGAAACTCAAGCGCCCCGCTCGTCCCGGACCGGAATCCATCGCTGTCCTTGTTCGTGAAGCCGGCGGTGTCCAAGAGATCGTTCGCCTTGGTCTGGTTCGCGTTGAGCGCTTGGTCGGCCGGGACCTGCAGCTGGAAATCGCCGAACGCCGGGGGCAGGAGCACGCTCCCCGGTTGCCCGTGGCCGGCGAGTGCGATCTGGACCAGCTGATCGCGATCGACCGCCAGACTCAGCGCCTGGCGGACCGAGCGGTTCAGGAGGAGCTTGTTGCCGCCCGACTTCGGGTCGGTCGACACGTTGATGCCGATGTGGTGGAAGGAGAACCCCGGCAGAGAGACGGGCTTCACGTTGTTCGCGTTCGCCAAGCCGTCCCAGATGGTCGGCGGGATCTCGGGCAGGATGTCCACGTCGCCGCCCTGCAGCCCTTGCGCCATAACGTCCTCGTTCTGATACAGCACCCAGATGACAGAGGCAGGCCCCGGGGCGGGACCCCAGAACTTGTCGTTGCGCTTCACCGTGATGGTTTGGCCCCGCTGCCACTCGCCGAACGTGAACGGCCCCGTTCCGATCGGCGTGTCGTTCGCGAACTTCTGGATCTCGCCTGCCGACTTCCCATTCCAGATGTGCTTCGGGATGATCGGGATGGCGAGGGAGGGGTCGAAGGCCTGCGGCGCCTTGAACGCCACCTCCACCGTCGTGGCATCAGTTGCCGTTACGGACACCATGTCGACGAGCCACTGAGCGTATTGCGACAATCCCTCGTCGTTGATCAGCGTGAACGTGAAGACGACGTCGTCGGCAGTGAAAGGCTCACCATCGTGCCATGTCGCGGTCCGGAGGTGGTAGATGATTGTCTTGCCGTCGCCCGAGACCTCCGTTGACTCCGCGAGGGCGGGCACGATCTGCAGGTTCGCGTCGTACTCGTTCAGCTTGTCATACACCAGTTGAAGAACCTCTTGGGCCTCGGTCGAATACGACGTGAGCGGGTTCATGGTGTCCGGCTCAGAGGACCATCCCACGCGCAGTGTCGAGGTCGTAGACGCCGGGCCCCCGCTTGGGTTCGCCCCGCTGTCAGCAGCCTTGGTGCATGCCGCAAGGATGGCCGGCAACCCGCCCGCAACGATCGCGGTACCCGCCGCCGACCTCCAAAGGAACGACCGCCTGGTGATCCCGCCTGGAACTGCACCCTGATCCATCCGTTGCCCCCCTCATCTCCGCACGAACCCAGAGTCCGCACGCCGATCGAAGGCATCCTATGACGGCACGCCTGACCGTGTACGCCGCAGCAGTTTCCGAACAGCACTACCTGCCGGGGGCCGTCTCAGTGCGAAGGACCGGTAGCATCCGTCACGTGGGGGATGACGGCGAGCGTTCACACGTAAACGGGCCGTGGGTTCGCCACTCTCGAACCGTCGCCTACGAGAACCCGTGGATCACCGTGTTCCACGACGAGGTGACACGGCCCGACGGGTTACCCGGCATCTATGGCGTGGTACACCTTCGTGTACGCGCCGTCGGTGTTGTTGCGTTCGACCAAGCGGACCAGGTCCTGCTCGTTGGCCAGCATCGATACACGCTTGACCGCTACTCGTGGGAGTGCCCCGCAGGCGGAAGCGCGATCGACGGAGATCCGCTCCTGGGGGCTCGCCGCGAACTCGAGGAGGAAACGGGCTACCGCGGAGGCACGTGGCGCGAACTCATCCGATTCACGATGTTGCACTCCGTGACCGATCATGAGGGCATCTTCTACGTGGCGACTGACCTTGAGCCCGGTGAAGCGGCCCCGGACGGAACCGAGGCACTCAGGACCAGATGGGTCCCTTTCGCCGAGGCGTTGAAGATGATCGAAGGGGGCGAGATCCACGATGCGATGACCCAGATCGCGCTCCTTGCGGTCGCGCGGGAGCGGTCGGCGCCATAGGGGTCAGCCGCTACCCCGCCATCCGGCCCTTGGCTTTCGCGGTCTGGCGTTTGCGCTCATACATCTCGGTGTCTGCGTGCCGGAGCAGATCCCGTTGGCCGTCTCCGTCGTAAGGGTAGACGGCCGATCCGGTACTCGCGCAAGGGGTCACCTCGTGCGACAGGAGCTGCCGCAACTCGTCGTTCTCAGGCAAGCCGGATCCGGCGCGGTCGTGAGC
>JAXDJY010000067.1:0-3301 GCA_034667445.1 Actinomycetota bacterium
CCGTGCCGAGCGCCACCAGCGGTGCGCGGAGGGCGGCGTGGATCCGCTGCACGACGGACTCCGCCCGGATCAACGCGGCGTCCATGTCTCCACCGCCGTCGCGCTCAAGGTCCGCCAAGAGGAGGAGGAACTGATCGCCGCCACGGCGCGCCACCAGGTCAGTCTCCCGGGTCGCGGCCCGGAGGCGGTCGGCGACCAGTTTCAGGATAGTGTCCCCTTGCTGGTGACCGAGCGAGTCGTTCACGAGCCGGAAGTCGTCGAGGTCGACCACCACTACCGCGACCGAACCGGCGTGATGGGCCGCGCGCGTGATCGAGAGATCGAGGAGTTCGTCGAACATGGCGCGGTTGGGCAAGCCGGTCAGCTCGTCGTGATACGCGTTGAATGCGAGATGTTCCTCTCCCCGCTTCCGCTCGGTGATGTCCATGATCACGCCGTTGGACGACAAGGGGGTCCCGTTTTGGTCGCGGACGATCAGGGCCTGGTCCTGGAGCCAGACGAGCCGTCCGTCCTTCGTGAACACCCGATACTCCAGATCGAAGGGTTCACCCGTTTCGTTGTGGCGGACGTTCTCCGCAAGCGCGCGTGGTCGATCGTCGGGATGGATGATCGTGGGCCAAAGATCGGGATCCGCCATCCATTCCTCCACGGTGTAGCCGAGCATCTGTTCGATCTGCGGACTCACGTAGAGCGAGCTCGCTTGTTGGTTGAGGGCGTCCATGTAGGTGATGGCCGGGATGTGCTCGATGATGGAGCGGTAGCGATCAGGGACCGCATCGGCGAATTCGCTCTCTTGCTGCACGGCGGCCGCGCCACCGAGGAGCCCGGCGAGGAGCGCCAGTGAGTGGAGATGGTGTCGGTCCCAGGGCGTCGCGTCGTGGGTGTTGTCGTAGGCCACGAAGCCCCACCAGCTACCCGCGGCGAAGACCGGAACCGCGAGGACGCCAACGACGCCCTCTCCCCCCAACACCAGTTGTTCCGATCGCGGAAGGTCGGCGACGATCGAGTCGATGGTTCCACCCTCGGCGAGGACGTCGATCCAACGGGTGAAATCGGGGGCATACGGGTGCAGATGGTTCGTGGGACGATCGAAGATGGTGCGCACGCCCGGCGCATCCCACTCCGCACGGAGGTCCATCCATAGACGACCGCTGGGGTCCCGCACGTTCTGGAAGACGTAGGCGCGGTCGGCGCCGATCGCCGGGCCGAGACATGCCAACACCACATCGATGTGGGACAGCCAGGTACCGCCCTCAGCGAACCGCTCGGCCATCTGATCGAGCGCGTTCTGAACGGCCCCGTCGTTGTCGGCGCGGGCCTCCATGTCTGTAGGCCATATCGGCCGGTCGACCGACCGGCTGAAGCGCTGGGGAGGCCCTCCGGGGGCCTGCTACGCTCTCCGGACTATGCCTGACTACAAGGAAGTGCTACACGAGCGGTTGTACGTCAAGGTGCCCGGGTCCGACAAGCTTCGAAAGACCGCCTCTGCCCGGCTGAAGCACCTGCTGGCCAACGGATATCGCGAGATCGAGCGCGCACAGAAGCCCGACCACGTGTGGGTTCGGTTCGAGCGGACGGGTCACGCACCCATGAAGGCGCGGTTGCCGAAGAAGGGCCCCGAGATCCGCATCGAGCGTCGCCCCCGCCGCGATGGACAGGGCGGCGGCCCGGGCGGCCGCGGCCGCAGGTAAGCGAGCCAGACCGAACATCATCCGGTTGAACCCTTGTCCGTCCGGACATCCTTCGGGTATCATCATGGTCTGTACTGAAACATTCGGTTTCGCCGTGCCCAACGGGCCGTTCGTTCGAAGGAGGTGGCACCGTGAGCGTCGAGGTCCCGCAACCCGCCGGCGTTCGGCCCGGCCATCGCGATCCACACGCCCATGCGGCCGAGGATCAGCCCTTCCACTACCCACTCGCCAGGGAGTTCGTGGAGCCCGATTGGACCCGGCTCCCGGGATATAAGGACGCCACCAAGGAGCAATGGGAGTCCGCCCAGTGGCAACGCGCGCACTCGGTGAAGAACCTCAAGGAGTTCAAGGAGGCACTGGGCGAGTTCGCCACCGACGAGCTCATGACGGACATCGAGGCGGACCAACAGGAACGGGCGACGATGTCGATGCTCATCCCGCCCCAGATGATCAACACGATGAACGAACAGGATCTCTACGCCGACCCGATCCGGCGGTACATGGCTCCCGTACTGAGCGAACGCCGCACGGAGTGGGCGAGCCATCCTCTGGCATCACGCGACTCGCTGCACGAGGCCGACATGTGGGCTGTCGAAGGGCTGACACACCGATACCCCACGAAGGTCCTCGCTGAACTCATCCCGACGTGTCCGCAGTACTGCGGCCACTGCACGAGGATGGACCTCGTCGGCAACGACACGCTCCAGATCCTCAAGTACAAGTTCGAGATCAAGCAGAACGAACGTTGGGATCTCATGCTCGACTACCTCCGCAAGACCCCGCAGGTCCGCGACGTCGTGGTGAGCGGGGGCGATATGGCCAACGTTCCGGTGAAGCGGCTGGAAGCCTTCGTGATGTCGCTCCTGGACATCGAGCACATCCGGGACATCCGGCTCGCGACGAAGGGCTTGATCGGCGTCCCCCAGCACTTCCTACAGGACGACGTCCGGGCCGCGTTCGGACGGATGGGTCGAACGGCGTTCGATCGGGGCGTCGACATCGCGGTCCACACGCACGTGAACAACGCGCAGTCGGTGACGCCGCTGGTCGGCGAAGCCGCGAAGATGGTGCTCGAGTCGGGGTTCCGGGATGTTCGGAACCAAGGGGTTCTCCTTCGAGGGGTGAACACCACGCCGAAGGAACTCCTCGACCTCTGCTTCATGCTGCTGGATCACGCGAAGATCATGCCGTACTACTTCTACCTCTGCGACATGATCCCGAACGCCGAGCACTGGCGGACGTCGGTGAAAGAGGCGCAGGACCTGCAGTACTCGCTGCTCGGCTACATGCCCGGCTTCGCCACGCCAAGGGTGATCTGCGACGTGCCGTTCGTCGGGAAGCGGTGGGTGCACATGCTGCAGGACTACGACCACGTCAAGGGCATCAGTTACTGGACGAAGAACTACCGGACGGGGATCGAATACAACGACCCCGAGGCCCTGACTCGGCATCACACGTACTACGACCCCATCTACACGCTGCCCGAAGAGGGGCAAGACTGGTGGCGAGCGCAGGTCGCGGCGGGACTGCCCGATCTGCAGCACGAGCTCGCCTCGGCGTAGCGCCCGATCCCGCCCACGCCGAAGGAAGGCCCGCGCGAAGCGCGGGCC
>JAXDJY010000068.1:0-5516 GCA_034667445.1 Actinomycetota bacterium
GGAAAACCGACGGGCACCTGCCGACCCGTCGAGCCGAACCCGAGGTCGCTGCCGCTCGGTGGGGCCGGCATCGGCGGCGGTGCCGGCGGCTCGGATCCGGGTTCGGGCGGGATCGGTCCTGCGTCGCTCATATGGGCACCCTATGTTGGCCGCAGTACCCCGGCCAGCACATCGGGGTCCGGTAAGCTGGGGTGGTCACGCAGTCGCGCGGCGTTCCCCCAGCTCAGGAGCCCTCCACCGCCATGCCTACCCGAGATGACATCCGCAACGTTGCCATCGTGGCCCACGTCGACCACGGCAAGACCACCCTGGTGGACGCCATGCTCTGGCAGTCCGGTGCGTTCCGCGAGAACCAGGACGTGAACGAGCGCGTCATGGACTCGATGGACCTCGAGCGTGAGAAAGGCATCACGATCCTGGCGAAGAACACCGCTGTCGTGCACAGCGGCGTGAAGATCAACATCGTGGACACACCCGGCCATGCCGACTTCGGCGGCGAGGTTGAACGCGCGCTCACCATGGTCGACGGGGTCATGCTCCTGGTCGACGCCAGCGAGGGCCCGCTGCCCCAGACACGGTTTGTCCTTCGGAAGGCGCTCGAGGCGCGGCTCCCCGTCATCCTGGTCGTCAATAAGGTTGACCGCCCGGACGCTCGCATCAAGGAGGTCGTGCACGAGGTCGAGGAGCTCTTCCTGGATCTCGACGCCGACGAACACCAGATCGATTTCCCGATCCTCTACGCCAACGCCCGGGCCGGGAAGGCCGGCCTTGCGCCGGACGAACTCGCAGATGACCTCGAGCCGCTCTTCAAGACGCTCGTCGACCGCATCCCCGCTCCGTCCTACGAGGACGATCATCCGCTTCAGGCCCTCGTCACGAACCTGGATGCCTCGCCGTACGTGGGGAGGCTGGCGCTCTGCCGGGTTCGCCACGGCCAGATCCGCAAGGGTCAGACCGTCGCCTGGTGCCGCGTGGGGGGTGGGATCGAGAAGGTCAAGATCACCGAGCTCTACGTCACGGACGCGCTGGATCGCGTCGACGCGGAGGAAGCCGGGCCGGGCGAGATCATCGCCGTGGCCGGCATCCCGGAGATCACCATCGGTGAGACGCTCGCCGATGCGGACGACCCGCGGCCGCTCCCGGTGGTCAGCGTCGACGAACCATCGCTCTCGATGACCATCGGCATCAATACCTCGCCGCTCTCGGGTAAGGACGGCGACAAGGTCACCGCCCGACTGGTGAAGGCCCGTCTGGACCAGGAACTGGTGGGCAACGTGAGCATCCGCGTGTTGAGTATCGACCGCCCCGACATGTGGGAGGTACAGGGGCGTGGCGAACTCCAACTAGCCATCCTGGTCGAGATGATGCGCCGCGAAGGGTTCGAGCTCACCGTGGGCAAACCCCAGGTGGTAACGAAGACCGAGAACGGCGCGCTACTCGAGCCGATGGAGCGTGTGGCGATCGATGCGCCCGAGGATTACCTCGGTGTTATCAGCCAGCTTCTCGCGCTCCGCAAGGGACGCCTGGTACAGATGGTGAACCACGGAACCGGGTGGATCCGGATGGACTACCAGGTGCCCGCGCGCGGACTCATCGGGTTCCGCACCGAGTTCATGACCGAGACCCGTGGAACCGGGCAACTCCACCACGTCTTCGACGGCTACGAGCCGTGGCACGGTGAACTCCGCACCCGCCCATCCGGCTCTTTGGTGGCAGACCGCACCGGCGTCACGACGAACTTCGCACTGCTGAACCTGCAGGAACGCGGCGCGATGTTCGTCGGGCCGGGCGAGGATGTCTACGAGGGGATGATCGTGGGGGAGAACGCCCGAGCCGACGACATGGACGTGAACCCGACCAAGGAGAAGCAGCTCACCAATATGCGTAAGGCCAACTCCGAGGAACTAGTCCGCCTCATCCCCAAGTTGCACATGAGCCTGGAGCAGGCCCTCGAGTTCATCCGCGAGGACGAATGCGTGGAGGCGACGCCGCACAACGTGCGCATCCGCAAGGCGCTGCTCGGCGCCCAGGAACGGGTGCGCGCGGGCCGCCGCGGCGGAAAGCCTGCGAAGACGCCCTAGGTTCGGCCCTTCACATCATCTGTGCCGGAGGCTCTGTGAGGTCGACCCGCTTGAACTGCGCGGTGAGGGGCGGCTCGACCAGATCCGGCATCCAGTAGTCGATCGCGTGCTCCGCCTCCCCGAGGAGTTGGTGGCGAACAGGCGTGAGGCCGTCGCGCAACTCCGGCTTCACCTCGAGGTCATCGCGCGTCCGTACCCACCGGAAGGTGTAGGCGAAGAAGATCGCCTTGCGGGTGATGTCCGAGCGGTTCGGGCTCCGCGCGTGCCACAGCCGCCGGTCGAACATCACCGCGTCGCCCGGCTTGGCCAAGATGGGCATTGCGCCGGGGATGTCGTTGTCGTCGTCGGCGGGCCGGTCGATCCGGTTCACCATGTGCGAGCCCGGGAGCACCATGAAGTTGCCCCGCCCGGGTTCGCTCACATCGGTCAGGAAGTACGCGAGCTTCACGGCCATGCGTGGGCGCGGCTCGCCTTCGAGATCGCGGTTTATGACGCCGCCGTCTTGGTGCCACATCCACGGCTGCACCACATCTGGTTCCGGCGGGTGCACGTCCAGATGGCAATGGAACATGAAGATATTCGTGCCGATCAGCTCGACGACCAACGGCAAGGTGCCGGGGGGGTCGAGCATCTCCAGGAACTCGGGCTCGCGTCCGCAGAACGCCAGGAGGTGCAGCGCCTTCGCGCCGGAGATCGGCCGGTCCGTGCGTTCCTCGTCCCAGATCTTGTCGACCTTCTCGGTGAGGATCGCTACCTGCTCGGGTGGGAGCGCGCCCGGTATGTGCACGTAGCCGTCTCGTTCGAACGCCGCCTTCATCGCCTGCACGTCGTTCCCGGTGGCGCGCATGTCTGTGCTCATCCCGCTACCTCCCGTGTCCTGAACATCTCTCGGCCCGTTCGTTGAAGCGGCAAGCCTAAGCCCTGGAGGTGCCGTTCGCCATCGTCCGCAGCCTTTCGATCCGTGGGTTCTACCGCTCCCCGTTCGGGACAGCCGCCCTCCTAGGCACCTGCGCGCGAGTTCGTTCGGTCGCCCGTTTCCTTCACCGCCCGGAAGACCGTGTCGCCGATGTCCGCGGGGTTTCGCACGGTGTAGTGCCCGAGCTTCTCGATGGCGTCGAGTTTCGCGGTAGCCGTGTCCGAATCGCCCGCGATGACAGCGCCGGCGTGACCCATCCGGCGTCCGCGTGGCGCCGAGACGCCGGCGATGAACGCCACCATCGGTTTCGTCATGTACTGCGACGCCCACGACGCGGCTTCGACCTCCTGCTGCCCGCCGATCTCACCGATCATGACCACGACATCGGTCTCGTCGTCGTTCTCGAACGCTTCGAGCACGGTCTTGAAGTCGGTTCCGTTCACCGGGTCACCGCCGATCCCGACGCAGGTGGACTGGCCGAGCCCCAGTTTCGTCATCTGGCTCACCGCCTCGTAGTTCAGCGTCCCCGAGCGCGACACCACACCGATCCGTCCTCGGGAGTAGATGTGGCTCGGCATGATCCCGACCTTGCACTCACCGGGCGTGATGATGCCGGGGGAGTTGGGGCCGATGATCGTCGTGCTCCGGCCGGCCAGGTAGCGCTTCGTTCGCACCATGTCTTGGATCGGCACACCGTCGGCGATGATCACCGCGATATCGATGCCGGCCTCCACCGCCTCCAGCAAGGAGTCTGTGGCCACAGCCGGCGGCGTGAAGATGCCGGTGACGTTCGCGCCGGTTTCCTCGACGGCCTCAGCCACGCTGTTGAAGACGGGCAGGCCCAGGTGTGTCGTCCCGCCTTTGCCGGGCGTGACCCCGCCGACGATCTTCGTTCCGAAGCTGATCGCCTCCTCGGCGTGGAACGTGGCGTGCTGTCCGGTGAAGCCCTGGAAGATCACTTTTGAGTCCTTGTCCACGAACACGCTCATGCGCTCGCTCCTTCCAGCGACGCGACGGCTTTCGCGGCGGCATCGTCCAGATCCTCGGCTTGGATGATGGCCATGTCGCTCTCGTCCAAGATCCTTCGCCCCTCTTCGACGTTCGTGCCCGCGAGCCGAACGACCACCGGCACATCGATCTCCTGATCCCGCGTCGCCTGCACCACTCCCGTCGCGATCCAATCGCACCGATTGATGCCGGCGAAGATATTCACCAGGATCACCTTCACGTTCGGGTCCTTCAGCACGATCCGGAAGGCGTTCGCGATCTTCTCGGGACTGGCGCCGCCGCCAACGTCGAGGAAGTTCGCCGGGCGGCCATGGTGGTGGACGATCGCATCCATCGTCGCCATCGCTAGACCGGCGCCGTTCACGATGCATCCGACGCTCCCGTCCAGCGCGATGTAGTTGAGTCCGTGGCCCGACGCGTCGACCTCCTTCGGATCCTCCTCATCGAAGTCCCGAAGCTCGGCGACCCCGCCCTGCCGGAAGAGCGAGTTGTCGTCGAAGCTCATCTTGCAGTCGATGGCCATGAGATCACCGTCCTCGGTCACGATGAACGGGTTGATCTCGAGCAGCTGGCAGTCCTTGTCCCGGAACAGCCGATACATCCGCTTGAGCAGTCGGGTGAACGGCGTGGCGCGGTTGGCCAGTCCGATCGTCGTCGCGATCTTTCGGCACTGGAAGTCCAACAGGCCGACGCCCGGATCCACGTACTCCTTGTGGACCTTCTCCGGCGTTGCGGCGGCGACGTCCTCGATGTCGACCCCGCCCTCCGCGCTCGCGATGATCACGACCTTCTGGCTGACGCGGTCGATGATGAGCGACAGGTAGAACTCGCGCTCGATCCGGCTCGCCCGTTCGACCAGGACCCGTTGGACCAGCTGGCCCTCAGGCCCGGTCTGCGCCGTGACCAGGGTGGAACCGATCATCTGGTCGGCCGCCTCGGCCACCTTCGCGGGGCTGTTCGCGATCTTGACGCCGCCGGCTTTGCCGCGGCCCCCCGCATGGATCTGCGCTTTCACGACCCAGCGGCTGCCGCCCAGCTCTTCGGCCACCCGGGCGGCTGCGCGTTCGGTGTAGATGACTTCGCCGGGTGGGACGGGGACGCCGTAGCTCTTCAGGAGTTCCTTGGCTTGGTACTCGTGGATATTCACGTTGCCTTCCTTCCGCGGCCCGACAGCGGGTCCGCCAACTCCGCGTCCCGACAGCGGGATCGCGTCCTGTGGTGCCGTGGTGCGTAACGTTCGAACGGCGTCCTACCTGGCGTTGATCTGCTCGATCTTGGTGACGAGGTTCTCAGCCATCCGGATGCTCGCCGCGTCGATCAGGCGCCCATCCAGGCTCACCGCGCCCTTGCCCTCTTTCGCCCCTTGCTCCATCGCGTCGAGTATCCGACGCGCACGGTCGATCTCCGTCTCGCTCGGGGTGAACACCTCGTTCGCCAGCGCGACCTGGCTCGGGTGGATCGCCCATTTACCCTCGCATCCCAGCGCGGCGGCCCGGCGCGCGGCGCTCCGG
>JAXDJY010000069.1:0-6404 GCA_034667445.1 Actinomycetota bacterium
ATGGCCTGGCCGCCGGGTTGACTGCCACGACGCCCGGCGCTCGACCCGTTCCTCGCGAGCGTCAGGGCCCGAACGGTGTCGGATCCAAGACCAACGGCGGGCGCGGGGGTTGGGAGAAATCGAATTCGTGGGCGAGATCCCCGAGGATGGGAACGTTCTCCCTGACCAAGGGCCGTGAGTCCGGGCGCGATATCGTTGCGGGATCGAGGCGCTCGCCCCCCAGGAAGCGATCCTCGATGAGCTTCAGGAACGCGTCGAACGAGAGGGTCTGCGAGTCGATGTAGCCCGACTTCGCGTACGGGCTCATCATGATCATCGGCACCCGGATCCCGTAGCCGCCGGGGGAGTCGACGAACGCCGGCGGGACATGGTCGTAGAACCCTCCCCAGTCGTCCCACGTGAGGAAGATAGCGGTCGAACCCCAGTCGGGGCTCTGCATCGCGGCGTTCACCATGCGGGTGACGAACGCCATCCCCGTCCTCACCGGGCCACCACCCACCGGGTGCTCGCTGTTGTGGTGCCCCGGGACGATCCAGGACACGGAGGGAAGGGTGCCGTTCGCTGCCGATTTGAGGTACTGGCGGTGGAACATGATGTTGCCGAGCGACCCGTTCTCGTGGACGTCGGTGAACCCCGCCAAGGGGTTCTTCACGGGCCCGCTCTGGTTGGTGATGGGACGCCCGCACGGCGGCGACATACAGGTCTGGTCGTCGACGTAGTAGCGCCAGCTCACGTGGTGCTCGTCCAAGAGGTTGGTGATGTCCGTCCATGCGTAGGTCGGTTCTCCGCCGTAGTGGTATTGAGCCTGGGGGCTCTTCAGTTCCACGTCCGAGCTACAGCTCATCGGGTCGTGCGGGTCGGTGCACTGCGCCGACCACCCGGAGACCAGATACAGGTGCGAGGGCAGCGTCCAGGAGTCCGACGGCGCGAACATCCGATCGGCCAGCACGAAATGCTTCGCGAGGCTCCAGTAGTTCGGGATCTCGCGCTGATCCATGTAGCTCATCACGTCGGGCTGCAGCTGCGGGCCAACATAGGGGGCGCAGGCGGGCTGCGTGGGCTCCTTCCAGCACCTTCCTTCGACGTCGACGAGGGAGCGGATGAAGCCATCCATCTTCCCGTTGTCGATATCGATGTTGGAATGGACATCGTTGTGTCGACCGCCGAGCTGGATGGGTTCGTTCGTGTGGTACGGCGGGGAGCAATGACCGAGATAGGGGTTCGGGACGCAGACATCGATGTTGCCGGCGGCATCGCGTGGGAAGCCATTCGCCCCCGGGAACGTCCCGAAGTAGTGATCGAACGACCGGTTCTCCTGCACGATGAAGATGAGGTGATCGAGCTTGAAGATCCCCTGTGGGACCTGCTGCTGTTTCCGTTCGGTGGCAGGGGACGGCAGGATTGCGATGACCACGGCGATGACCGCGAGCACACTGAGGAACGCAACGAAGACACTACGGCGAGGCATGCGCGCCGGAGTGTAGCGCTTGTGGGTAACCGCGCCTACCCCGTCTACGGGGTTGGGTCGAGGACGTAGGGCGGACGCGGCGGTTGAGTGAAATCGAAGTCGTTGACGAGATCGCCCAGGATGGCGGCGTTCTCCCGGACGGTGGGGCGGGAGTCACGCCGGCCGTCGGTCTTCGGGTCTAGGCGTTGTCCACCCAGGAACCGGTCTTCGATCAACTTCAGGTACGCATCGAACGAGAGGGTCTGATGATCGATGAAGCCCTGCTTCGCGTACGGGCTGATGACCAACCCGGGCACCCGCAGGCCGTAGCCGTTCTGATCGACGACGGGCGGTTGCATGTGGTCGTAGAAGCCACCCCAGTCATCCCACGTGAGGAAGATCGCGCTCGAACCGTAGTCGGGGCTCTTCATCACTGCGTTGACCATCCGCGTGACCCAGCCCATCCCCATCCGGATCGTCCCGGGCAGGATCGGGTGCTCGTTGAACGGGGGTGCGGTTACCAGCCATGAGACCTGCGGGAGCGTGCCCTTCTGAGCCGCCGCGACGAAGTCCGAGATGTGCTGGATCCCTCCCACGCTGTGATCTTGGCGAACGTCGGTGAACCCGGGCAGCGGATTCTTGTCCGGTGCCGTCCCTTCCGTCCCCGAGCACTGGGTGCCCAGACACGTCTTGTCGTTCACGTAGTAGTGCCAACTCACGCCAGCCTTGTCCATCAGGTACGTGATGTCGGTCCAAGCGTACTTCGGGGCCTGACCGTAGCGCCAGCCCAGATCGCCGCGGAGCTGCGTGTCCGAGACGCAGCTCATCCCGTCGTTCGGATCGGTGCAATGCGCGGACCAGGCCGAGACAAGGAACAGGTGAGAGGGGAGGGACCACGAATCCACCGGGGCGAACATCCGGTCCTGCAGCACGTAGTGCTTCGCGTATGTCCAGTAGTTCGGGATCTCTCTCTGATCGATGTAGGAGAGGACGTCGGGCTGGCCCTGTGGTCCGGTGTAGGGGTCACACGACGCCGGGCTGGGGTCGATCCAGCAGTGGGTTCCCCTGTCCGACATGGAGTTGATGAAACCGTCCATCCTGCCGCCGTGGATATCGATGTGCGAGGCGATGTCGTCATGTGGTCCGCCCCATGAACGCAAGCTCGTCGTGTGATAGGGCCGGGAACAGTGGCCGAGGAAGGGGTTGGGGATGCAGGTGGTGATCTGTCCGTTCGAGTCGGTCGGGAACCCGTGGGCTCCCGGAAAGGTCCCGAAATATTCGTCGAACGAACGGTTCTCCTGCACGATGAAGATGAGGTGATCCAGCTTGCCCAAGCCCGAGAGTGTCGTGGCGGCGGTGGTTGCGTGCGCCGGCGAGGAGCCGGACGGAGCGCTCGTGTTACTGCTCTCACCACCGGCAACGCATGCGGTCAGCGCGACGAAGACGAGGAACGTGACTGAGCGGCGCATCGGCGCAGTGTATCGACCCCGTTGCTACATGCCGGGAACCAGCGGGACCCTACGTGAAGGGCCGCGGGTTCAGGATGAAGGGCGGTCTTGGCGGCTGCGTGAAATCGAAGTCGTTGGCCAGGTTGCCGAGGATCGAGGCCTCCTCCCGGACGGTGGGCCGCGGATCCCATCTCCCGTCCGTGTTCGGATCGAGTCGGGAGCCGCCGAGGAAGCGATCTTCGATGAGCTTCAGGAACGCGTCGAACGACAGCACCTGGTGGTCGATGTATCCCTTCTTCGCGTACGGGCCGATGACGATGAGCGGCACCCGGATCCCGTAGCCGGCGGCGTCGACCTTGGGCGGTACAACGTGATCGTAGAACCCACCCCAGTCGTCCCACGCCAGGAAGATCGCCGTCGAGTTCCAGTCCGGGCTCTGCATCGCGGCGTTGATCAGCGTCGTCACGTGGGCCATCCCGGTCCGGTAGCTCCCGTGGTTCGGATGCTCGGCGTCATTGGTGCCCGGCACGATCCAAGAGACGCTCGGCAGGGTGCCCGACGCCGCCGCCGACAGGAACGCGGACTGTCCTTGCACGTTCGAGCGCGTCCCCGCTTGCACCACATCTGTGTAGCCGGGTACGGGGTTCTTCGATGCATCGGTTCCGAGGTTCGAGTGAGCCGGGCAATCGGGTGGGTGCAAACAGGTTCGGTCGTCGACGTAGTAGGCCCAGCTCACGTGGGCCTTGGTGAGCAGGTAGGTGATGTCGGTCCATGCGTACGTCGCGCCTTCGCCATAGCGATATTGGAACGCCGAGCCCTTCAACTCCTCGTCGGGCGTGCATGTGCTCGGATCGTGTGGGTCGGTGCACGCCGCGCTCCACGCCGAAGTGAGGAACAGATGTGACGGGAGCGTCCAGGAATCGGCGGGGGCGAACGTCCGATCGGCCAGAACGTAGTTGTGGGCATATCGCCAGTAGTTCGGGATGTCCCGCTCCGTGAGGTAGCTGAGAACGTCGGGTTGGCCCTGAGGTCCGACGTAGCGCTGGCACGCCGGTATCGTCGGAGTCTTCCAGCAAGGTGGTTTCGCGTGGTCGATGCTCAGCGACTGGACATAGCCGTTCATGCTGCCGCCGTTGACGTCCAGTCCGGTGGCGACGTCGTTGTGGCGTCCCCCGTGCTGGAACTCGCTCGACGTGTGATACGGCGTCGAGCATCCGCCCAGGAACGGATTGGGGATGCACACGTCGATGTTGCCCTGCGCGTCGGTCGGGAATCCGTCCGCGCCGGGGAACGTGCCGAAGTAGTGATCGAACGACCGGTTCTCCTGCACGATGAAGATCAGATGATCGAGCTTGTTGATCCCGGCCGGGGCCGATGCCTTTGGGGTCGAACTGGCGCCCGCTCCGGCCGTGCACGCGGTCAGGATGAGGGACGCGAGGATGACCAGCCGTCGGTGCACCGCAGCAGTGTAGCGACCTAGTTCCACGGGGTCGGGTCGAGGATGAGGGGAGGCTGTGGCGGCTGTGAGAAGTCGAACTCCTCACGGAGGTCGCCGAGGATCGGCACGTTCTCCCGGACGGTTGGCCGGGGATCGGGACGTCCGTCGGTCCGCGGGTTGAGTCGTTGCCCGTGCAGGAACCGATCCTCGATGAGCTTCAGGTACGCGTCGAACGAGAGCGTCTGGTCGTCGATATAGCCTTTGCGCGCGTACGGGCTGATGAGCAGACCCGGCACCCGAAGCCCGTATCCGTTCACGTCGACCACCGGCGGTTTCACGTGATCGTAGAACCCGCCCCAGTCGTCCCACGTGAGGAAGATGGCGGTCGAGTCCCAATCGGGGCCGCGCATCGCGGCGTTGATGAGCTTCGTTACGTAGGTCTCGCCGGTGCGGACCGTGCCCTTGCCTTCGGGATGTTCGCTGTAGGAGGACGCGGGGACGATCCAGCACACCGAGGGCAGGGAACCGTCTGCGGCAGCCGACAAGTACTCAGAGTGCGTCTGGATCTTGTGCAGGTCATGGTTCTCGCGAGCGACGTCGGTGAAGCCGGGAACGGGGTTCTTGCTCGGAGCGGTTCCCCCGTGGTTGACGCAGCCGGGCAGCCAGCACGTCCGATCGTCCACGTAGTAATGCCAGCTGACATGACCTCGGTCGAGGAGCCACGAGATGTCGGTCCACGCGTACTTCGGGGGCTGGTCATAGCCCCACTTCAGCGAGTCGGCCTTGAGATCGATGTTCGAGGTGCAGCTCATGGGGTCAGAGGGGTCCGCGCAGTAAGCGGACCAGCCGGAGAACAGGAACAGGTGCGAGGGGAGCGTCCACGAGTCGGTCGGTCCGAACATCCGGTCTTGCAGCACGAACCGTTTCGCGTAGGACCAGTAGTTCGGGATGTCGCGACCGGTGAGATAGCTCATGACATCGGGCTGGCCCTGCGGGCCGACCGACTGCACGCAACTTTGTTGGAACGGATGGGCTGGACACGGGTTCGGGAATCCGTTTAGTTCCCTGATGAATCCGTCCATCTTTCCGCCGTCGATGTCGCCGATGGCGGAAGGATTGTCGTGGAGCCCGCCGACCTGGTTGATGCTCGACGTGTGATACGGCCGCGAACATCCGCCCAGGTACGGGTTCGGGACGCACACGTCGATATTGCCTTGCGCGTCGGTCGGGAATCCGTCCGCGCCGGGGAACGTGCCGAAGTAGTGATCGAACGACCGGTTCTCCTGCACGATGAAGATCAGATGATCGATCTTCCCGAAGCCCTTGGCGCCCGCATGAGCCCCCGCCGACGGGGGTGCCGTGTGGCTGGCGGAGCGTGAGACCGGCGTGCCGCGGGTCGAGCTCTGCGCGACGCAGGCCACCGCTGCGAACACGGCTAGCACTGCGGGTCCGACCTTCCGCGAACGCATCGGCGGGAGTTTATGGCGTCGGAAGTCGCCGGTCACCCCATCTGACCGGCTAGAATCGTTCCGTGGCCGTCCGTGAGGCGGCCCCTGAGTCTAGGAAGGGAACGGGGCAGCCCCCCAGAGAACGGACTTTTGGCGACCGCCACCGCGCAAGTGAAGATCCTGGTTCCGGGCAGTCAACCCATGGTTGCCCTGCTGGGCGAGCGCGATTCCTTCCTCAAGCGGATCGAGTCCTCCTTCGAGTCCGGCATCCTCGTCCGCGGGAACGAGATCACGATCTCGGGGGCGGCGGAGGACGCCGAACTCGCCGGCCGCGTGTTCGAGGAACTGCTCCGGCTGCTCGAACGCGGAACCGAGCTGTCCGAGACAGCGGTGCGCGAGACCATCTCGATGGTGCGGGGGATCGGCATGGAACCCGCCGACGCCGGCATCCGCCCGAGCGATGTCTTGGGCGACACGCTCCTTTCCGCACGAGGCAAGGGCATCGCGCCCAAGACGATGGGGCAGAAGCGCTACGTGGACGCGATCCGGAATTCCACCGTGACGTTCGCCATCGGCCCGGCCGGCACCGGCAAGACCTACCTGGCGGTCGCAACCGCCGTCCG
>JAXDJY010000070.1:0-4004 GCA_034667445.1 Actinomycetota bacterium
GCCGGCGAAGCCGAAGGCAGAGAAACCGAAGGCGGAGAAGCCGAAGGAAGATGCGGCGGCGGCCGAAGAGGCCTGAGCCCACCTACCTGTCTGTTTGCTAGCCTGGAGGCCTTATGGCACACAAAAAGGGCGGCGGGTCGTCCCGCAACGGTCGCGATTCCAACTCCAAACGCCTGGGCGTCAAGGCGTACGGGGGTCAGCTGGTTCCTGCCGGCAGCATCATCGTGCGCCAGCGGGGGACCAAGATCCACCCCGGTGACGGCGTCGGTAAGGGCGGCGACGACACGCTGTTCGCGCTGCACACCGGCACGGTGACGTTCCTGGAGTCTCGCGGCCGGAAGTTCGCCTCGGTCGTGCCCGCCTAGCTCTTCGCCGCTCGAACGGCCTCACGGAGCGCCGCGGTCCATTCCACCACCAGGTCCTTCTTCGTGACGTTCGAGCCTGTCAGGTAACCAGCGTTGGCGCGCTGGTCGCGCCTCTTGCCCGATCGCCGCAGCATCCCCGTGAATCCCGGTGGCCGCTCTTCAACGGCGACCGGGGCAGCGCCTCTTCGCGTGGGGATCGGTGGCGGTTTCGAGAAGTAGAAGGCGGTGCGCAGGACGTCGCCCTCCTGGATGTGGGTGAGCATCAAGATGGGGGAGCCGTGGACCCGGTGCACCTTCTTGATCTCGATGAGCTGCAGCGTTTCCACGCCACCACCGTCAACATCGAAGATCAGCGTGCCGGTATCCAGGGTCAGCGTGCCGCGGACCTCCTCCTGGTTGTTCCGGCCCAATGGAACGAGCCACACGGTCAACGGTTCCGGCATCGGGCCATCATGGCCCCTCGTCCGGTCTCCTGACCACCTACGCTGAGGAGCGAGATGGGATTCGTCGACGAATGCACCGTGTACGCCAAGGCCGGCCGAGGGGGCAACGGCTCAGCTTCGCTGCACTCTGAGCCGTACAAGCCGCGCGGTGGCCCCGACGGCGGGAGCGGGGGGGATGGTGGCTCCATCATCTTCGAGGTGACGGCCGGGACGCACGATCTCACGTGGCTCGGAGAGCATCCACACCAGATGGCGAAGCCCGGTACCGGGGGCCGATCCGCGAACCGTGACGGGGCCCGGGGTTCGGACCTGGTGATCCCGGTTCCCGACGGCACCGTGGTATTCGATGATGGCAGGCTGGTTGCCGACCTGGTCGGCGCCGGAGCGAAGGCCGTCGTGGCACGAGGTGGGAGAGGCGGTCGCGGCAACACCGCGTTCGCGAGCCCGCGAAACCGGGTGCCGCGAGGGTCAGAGCCCGGCGAGGAAGGTGAGGAGCGGCGCCTCCGGGTGGAACTGCGCACGGTCGCCGACATCGGCCTGGTCGGGTTGCCGAACGCCGGGAAATCGACGCTCCTGTCGCGGCTGACCGCTGCGAAGCCGAAGATCGCCAACTACCCGTTCACAACGCTGACGCCGAACCTGGGCGTGGCGGGCGAGGACGCGGATCGGTTCGTCGTTGCGGACATCCCGGGGTTGGTAGAAGGAGCGTCGGAGGGGAAGGGCCTCGGCCACCGGTTCCTCCGCCATATCGTTCGATGCCGGGCGTTGGTCCTGGTGGTCGATCTCTCGGCCGAGGATCCATCCGCCGACCTTGAGACCCTCACGGACGAACTCGCGGCGTATGACCCCGAACTCGGTGCTCGTCCCTCCATCATCGTTGGTTCCAAGGCCGATCTGGTGGATGCTCCCTCCGATGCCGCGGTTGGCGTCGATCCCGCGACGCTGCCGGTGTCCGCCGTCACGGGCGAGGGCCTTGAGCCGCTCTTCGAGCGGCTGGGCCTCTTGGCCAAAGAAGGCGAGGATCTCTCACCCGAACGGGCGCCCTACGTCGTCCTTCGCCCCGGGCGCCCGCGGTTCACGATCGACCGAGAGGACGATGGAGGCTGGCGGGTTGCAGGCCGTGGTGTGGAACGCTGGGTGATGGAGACCGACATGGACGACGACCGGCAGATCGAACGCCTGCAACGACGTCTCATCAGAGAGGGTGTCGAGCGTCGGTTGGTGTCGCTGGGCGCGCGAGAGGGTCAGGAAGTGCGCATCCGCGACCTCACGTTCGAGTTCTTACCCGATCGAACCCCGGGGGAGCCGGCACCCGAGACGGAGTCGGAGGAGGCCTAACCGTGGATAGGGAGCGTCTGCAACACGAGGAAGAGGAAGGATGGCAGGCACTGCTGCGAACATTCGCGCGAGTCCCTTCCAACCGATTCGACGAGCCGACGCTGACCCCGGAGGGGTGGTCGGCGAAGGATGCCATGTTCCATGTCGGGTACTGGCTCGCCGATTGCGTCCGGGTGCTCGATACGATCGCGGCGGGCACGTTCGAACGAGCGGCCGAGGATGCCATCGACATCGAGGAACTGAACGCACAGGGGTTCGCACGCTCCCGGGGGATGGAGACCGATGCGGTCCGCGCCGGGTTCCTCGGGGCACGCAGCCGGTCGCTCGAGTCGTTCGGCCGGCTGGAGTCCCTCACCCCGGACGCGTGGGAGTGGTTCGAGGAGAGCGGGCCGCTCCACTACCGCAAACACGTTGAAGACCTGGACCTCTGGCTACAGCAGTGATGCGCCCCGGCGTAGGATGGCGCGCGTGAGGGCGCGTTTGGGAGTGATGGGGGGAACCTTCGACCCCATCCACTACGGCCACCTGGTCACCGCAGAGGAAGCCCTCCACCAGTTCGAGTTGGACCAGGTCGTGTTCGTCCCAACCGGCGATCCGTGGATGAAGGAGCACGCCCACGTCTCTGCGGCGGAGGACCGATACTTGATGACGGTGATCGCGACCGCGAGCGATTCCAAGTTCCGCGTTTCGCGTATGGAGATCGATCGGGACGGGCCGACGTACACGGTCGACACGCTTCGCGACCTGAGGTCCGCACACCCCGAAACCGATCTCTTCTTCGTCACTGGCGCCGACGCCATGATCGAGATCTTCCAGTGGAAGGACCCGGCGGAACTATTCGAACTGGCGCACTTCATCGCCGCGACGCGACCGGGCTATGACCTCCAGGCATTCACCGCCACCACGCCGACCGATCGAGCCGACGTGACCGTGATGCAGGTTCCGGCGCTCGCGATCTCCTCGACGGATATCCGTGCGCGCGTCGCGTCCGCCCGGCCCATCCGCTACCTTCTTCCCGAGGGCGTGAAGACCTACATCGAGAAGGCGGGCCTCTACCGGTGACGGACGGTGGTGGCACGGGCGTCACACGGCCCTCGCGCATCGGTCGCAACGAACGCCGCCGGCGATCGCGCCGGATCGAAGCCATCGTGACGGTGGTCGTGGTGATGCTCGCCGGCGCCTACGCCTGGACACGTACGGACACGACGAGTGCGGCCGCACCCGGCCGAGCTCCGAGCGCCACAGCCCAGGCTTCGCCCGGTTCGCCCCCTTCGCTGACTGTGCTCGCCATCACCGGCGGCTCCGGTCCCATGATCCTGGTGGTGGGTGGTTCGCCCTCTCCGATCGCGATCAGCTTCCCCCAACGCCTCACGCAGATCGTTCCGGGGATGGGGGAGACCAGCCTTGAGGCGCTCGGACAACTCGACGGTCCGACCGTGCGGGTCGGGGTGTCCAACACGCTCGGTGTGTGGGTGCGCCACTACGGGGTCGCGAGCGTCCTGTCGATCGCGAAAGCAGTGGACGCGGCCGGCGGACTTCCCGTCGACCTAGGCCGGGCGTTCAAGGTGAACGGCGCCGTCGTGGGGCCGGGGCCGGTCACGCTCACGGGGCGCCAGGTGACGGCGTACCTGACCGGCCCGAAGTCGGTGGCGGCCGCGCATTGGGGCTCGTTCTCGACGGCGCTGCTCCGCGCGGGCTTGGCGTTGCCACGCGGTTCGCTCATCGATACCGATGACGCTGCGGCGGTAGCGCATGCTCTTACCGAGGCGAGGGGAGGGCGCACCGTCGCCCTTCCCGTCACCGACGTCGGGGGGCTCGTTGAGGCGCCCGACTTCGCCGCCATCGACGTGCTCGCGGG
>JAXDJY010000071.1:0-6846 GCA_034667445.1 Actinomycetota bacterium
ACGTCGGTCGAGTTCTTCACCAATGAGGCGAACCGCGCCTCGCTCTGCTGGATGAGGAGGTCCTCGGTCAGTGTGGCGCTCTCGAGGGCCAGGGCGTCGAGGACCCGCGCCGCCAGCTCGGACGGGCTGACTGCCGCGTCCTCGATGAGGACGGCGAACTCGTCGCCTCCCAGCCTGGCCGCGGTGTCCGAGGCCCGCAGGCACTGCTGCAGGCGCGCCGCGACATCCGCGAGGAGGCGGTCCCCGGCGGCGTGGCCCAGCGAGTCGTTGATGGTCTTGAAGTCGTCGATGTCCATGAACAGGACCGCGATCGGCTTGTGGTCGCGCTCCTGGCGTTCGACGGCGTGCTCAACACGGTCGGTGAACAGCGCGCGGTTCGCCAGGTTCGTGACGGAGTCGTGGAAGGCTTGGTGAGACAGCTGCTCTTCGAAGGCCTTGCGCTCGGAGATGTCTCGGGTGTTGAGGACGATCCCCTTCACGTTTTCGTCGTGCAACAGGTTCGTGCGCAGAGTCTCAGCGAAGAAGACGCCGCCGTCCTTCGCCGTGATCTTGAACTCCATGATGCCGGTGTGACCTTCACCTTCACCGCTCCCCATGAGGAAGGACATGATCTTCGCCTTGTCCTCGGGTCCGAGAAGGTCGGAGAAGCGCATGCCCTCGAGTTCGGCGGGCTCATAGCCCAGGACGCGGGCGGCTGAGGGACTCGCGTAGCGAACCGACGTGTCCGGTTCGATCACGGTGACGACGTCGGTCGAGTTCTTCACCAATGAGGCGAACCGCGCCTCGCTCTGCTGGATGAGGAGGTCCTCGGTCAGTGTGGCGCTCTCGAGGGCCAGGGCGACCTGGGAAGACAGCGCGCGAAGGCTGTCGGCAACCGATGCCGGCATCGCTTCCTCGGAGGCGACAATCATGAGGCCGTGCAGTTCATCGCGGAGGAACAGCGGGGCAACGAACACGGAGCCTTCGGCACTGATCCGCAGGCTCAGCGGGTCCGGCAATGAGCTCTCGTGCATCTGTACGACATAGGCGTCCCGGTCCATCAAGCGTTGCAGCTTCCACTCTTGGAGCAGATCGAGCGAGAACCCGAACCCGGTGGCGTCCCCTACGCCGCCGGAAGACGCGACGACGACGAGGTCTCCGCCTTCGTCGGGCTGTTCGCACATCCGGATGGCCGAGGTCGATCCGCTCAGCGAGATGGCGGCTTGGATGGCGGCGTCATGGATCGCGGAGCGGTTCGTGGCGGTCACGAGCGAGGCACCGGCCTGGCGGAGCGCCTTCTCGCGATCGGCAGACTGCTGCTGGCGCCGCACCAACCCGGACATCCGGATGACGGCGAGCACGAACAAGACGATGGTGGACCCCAGGATGATCGGCAGGTTCGAGACTTCGTGGCCCTGCCAGAGCTGGATCGCCTGGGTCAGCGGAGCCAGGAGCGAGGCGACCGCCAGCAAGGTCAGCCGCCCTGAACCAACCCGCACCTCTACATCCGCGGTGTTCTCGGAGATGCTCTCCATCCGCGGGTGCAGCGCGGCGGCCCCGAACAACACGTAGAACGCGATCCACCCGATCTCCAGCAGCCCGCTGCCCGGGGTGTAGCCGTTGTGCAGGAGCAGCCAGCCGTAGATGGCGTCGGTGACGAACAGCGCCACGATGCCGGTGATCATGAGGTAGAGGGATGGAGCCTTGCGCCCACCACCCACCGCCAGTCGAACGGCGAACGTGATGAGCAGGATGTCCATGAGCGGGTAGGCCATGTCTACCGACTTCTCGAGCAGACTGAGGGTGTTGTCGGTGACGTACGGCGCGATCAGGAACACCCACGACAGGGTGCCGATGCCCAGCGTGATCATCGCGGCGTCGATGAGGCTGCCCCGGTCCCCGGCCGACCGGCGCTGCCTGATCAACAGGTAGAGCCCGAACACGAGGCACGGGTACACGGACAGGTACGCGACGTCGGCGACCGACGGGTAGGGGAGTGGGACGCCGAAGAACTTCTGGTAGTTGTAGGCAAGGACGTCGCCCGTGATGAAGAGTGCCTGTCCCAGCGCGAAGAAGTACCAGGGGGCGCGGGCCTTTGGCCGGTGCATCCGCACCGCGAGGACGATGGCGAACGGCGACGAGAGTCCGATCAGGTTGAACAGGAAGCTGGGGTGACCCGACACGAAGTAGACGGCCGTCGCGATCGCCGCTCCACACGGATACAGGAACCAAGCCTTGTTTCTCACAGTTTGGCTATCGGACGCCAAGAGACCCGACATAAGTCGCTTTCAGCAAAAATACGTCCCCACGACGAAGGTTCCGGAACGGCTAGGGGGCAGTCTGTCTGAGGACATCGGACCTACCCGAAATCGGGTGCCTTGCGCTCCCCGGATCGAAGGATCAGCGTGCTCAGACCGAGACGCGCATCTGCTCGAGCTGGAAGCGTTCCTTCAGTGCTCCGAGGACGCCGATCAGCTCGTCGACTTCCTCGTCTGAATGCGCGGCGGTCGGCTGGATGCGGAAGCCGACCTCGTTCTTCGGCACAAGGGGATACGCGGCGAGCGTGAGGTAGACCCCGTGATCGAACAGGTAGCGGCCGACCTCATCGATCTCGTCGTGGGTTGCCAGCGGGATCTCGATGATCGGATAGCCGGATTCGTTCGGGGTGTGGATCCCCAAGCCGTGGATCGCCTTCAAGATGCGGTCGGTGTGCCGCCAGAGGGTCGCCCGATACTGGTCGCCGCGGGTGCGGTTGACCTCGAGGCCCGCGAGCACGGTCGCGAGTGAGGCCACTGGCGAGGGCCCCGAGTAGAGGTACGGGGGCGCCAGTACCTTAAGGGCGTCCTTCATGCCGGTAGGCAGCGCGATGAACGCCAGCAGCGACGAGTATGCCTTCGACAGTCCTGCGACGAGCACCGTGTTCTCATACGACAGGCCCTGATGGCGCAGGATGCTGTTGCCTTTGGTGCCGTAGGGAGACGTCTCGTCCGGTGAGCGTTCCCCGATGACGCCGAACCCGTGCGCGTCGTCCACATAGAGGAGGACATCATGCTCGCGGGCGATCCGGGAGAACTCGGGCATCTCGGGACCGTTGCCGGTCATCGAGTTGACGCCGTCCATCGCGATCATCCGCGGGGTCGCGGGGTCGCTCGCGCGGATGAGCTCTTCGAGGTGTTCGAAGTCGTTGTGCCGGAACCGAACGATGGAGGCTCCGTGACCCGCTGCGACCATGGCGCCGTCGTAGATCGTCTTGTGCGCGCGGCCGTCCAGGAAGATCGTCCCGTCGCCGACCAGCACGGGGATGACGGACATGTGGATGTGCGTGATGGTCGGAAGCAAGAGGACATCCTCGCTCCCGAGGAGTTCGGTCATCTGTTCCTCGATCTCCGGGTAGAGGCGAGGACTGCCCAGGAGGCGGGACCATGAGGGGTGCGTGCCCCACCTCGCGATGTACTCGGGGATCGCGGCGATGATCTCCTCATCAAGGTCGAATCCGAGGTAGTTGCACGACGCCCAGTCAACGAGCCATTGGTCGCCGATCCGGATCCGGCGTCCCTTCTGCTCGTCGATGACGGCGTCCATCATCGGGTGGGTGTTCTTCAGGCGGGTCAGATCCTGAGTGGTGGCCACCCACCGGTCGAGCCATCCATCGACCTGACGGCGGCGCGGCTTGCCATTGGGAGAGGGAAGCAGCCCTGTGTCGTCAGACCGTCGGTGCTGTTCGGGGGACAGGGGTTGGCCGTTCGTTGAAGGAACACGGGCATCCGTCATAGTTCCATCCCATCGTCATGGAACCAGCCCACCTTTACCCGTGCCGTGTGGGCCGCCTGCCGGATGTCGCCGGGCCGCGCGGCCTAGGGCGGGTGTCAGGCTCCCGGCGCTACCCCGCGTGAGGCGTCAGCTCACCAGCACCCAGAAGTCGGCGTGCTTATCGGTCCGGTCCACGCTGATGCGCCAGCAGCCCGGGCTCGGGAAGTTGACGATGGCCTCCCAGATGTCCCCCGGCCGTCCCCAGCCGTGGCCGAAGTCCGGGTAGACATGGTCCAGACGGATCTCCTGGCCGTTCGGGCCGCCGAGCATCACCCGCACGCCGTGCTCGCCGTTGACAGCGAACCGAACCCGTAGGACCTGCCCGGAGGGGAACGGTCGGCGAACCGGGAACAGCGCCCAGAACAACGTGTCCTTCGCATCTTGGCCCGTCACCTCGGTCTTCGAGCCGACGGGTGTGGTGTCGGAGGCCGGACTGCAATCCGATGGGCCGACGTTGGGCGGAAGCTCGGACACCCTGGAGGCGCTCGCGATGGGGTCCGAACCGCTCGAGATCGACGCACGGCCGGCACAAGCTGCGCACGCCAGCACTATCGCGAGAAAAGCTATGGAGTGCCGAGCCGGGTGCCGCATGCCGTCCCTTCGGTTCGTTCGCGGCCTAGGTTTACCTTGCGTGGGCATGCAACACAAGCGAGGCTGCGCATATGGTGCGCCAGCCTCCTAGTAGACTCGCCGCGTTTCTCCCCCGTCACCCAGGAGGGTTCATCGATGCAAGCGATCGACCGCAACAGGATCAACGAACTGACGGAACGGGAACGCCAGACCTTTCGCGACCGGAGTCCGAGGTCCGGCGCGCTGACGCAACAGGCCAAGGAGTCGCTGCTGTACGGCGTCCCGATGAACTGGATGGTGCGCTGGCCCGGCGACTACCCGGTCTTCGTTGACCGCGCCGAGGGCGCCCGATTCTGGGACGTGGACGGGAACCAGTACGTTGACTTCTGTCTGGGTGACACCGGCGGGATGGCCGGCCACGGCCCGAAGGCGGCCGTCGACGCGATCGCTGAGCGCGCCGCGAAGGGCATCACGCTGATGCTCCCAACCGAGGACGCCATCTGGGTTGGGGCGGAGATGCAGCGCCGGTTCGGGATGCACCTGTGGCAGTTCTGCCTGACGGCGACCGATGCGAACCGATTCACTATCCGCTGGCTCCGCCAGATCACCGGCCGCAACAAGATCGTCGTGCACAACGAGAACTACCACGGCTCGGTGGATGAGACCTACGGCAATCTCGATGAGCACGGGAACATCGTGCTGCGCGAAGGCACCATCGGACAGCCGATCCCGATCGAGGAGACGACACGCGTGGTCGAGATCAACGACCTCGCGGGTCTCGAGCGGGCGCTCGCCCACGGGGATGTTGCCGCCTGTCTGTTCGAGCCGGCCCTGACGAACATCGGCATCGTCCTGCCGGAGCCCGGTTACCACGAAGGTGTGCGGGAACTCTGCACGAAATACGGGACGCTCCTCATCATCGACGAGACCCACACGATCAGCGCCGGACCCGGCGGCATGACCAAGGCCTATGGGCTGCAACCCGACGTCCTGACCATCGGGAAGACATTGGGCGCCGGCATCCCGAGCGCGGCGTTCGGCATGACGCAGGAGGTGGCCGACCGCATCACGAGCCAGACGGATTGGCGTCGCTCGGACGTGGGCGGGGTTGGCGGGACGTTGGCGGGCAACGCGCTGTCGCTTGCGGCGATGCGGGCCACGCTCGGCGAGGTGCTTACCGACCAGGCGTTCGAGCACATGGTGGGCCTGGGCGAACGCTTCGAGGCGGGCGTGCAAGGGGTTATCGACAGCCGGAAGCTGCCGTGGCACGTCACGCGCTTGGGATGCCGCGTCGAATACCTGTTCCGGTCAGACAAGGCGACGAACGGTGCCCAGGCGGCCGCCGGACAGGACGAGGACCTTGACTCCTTGATCCACCTCTACATGCTCAACCGTGGTGTGCTCATCACGCCGTTCCACAACATGGCCCTGATGTCGCCGGCGACGAGTGCGGAAGATGTCGACCGGCACTCCACCGTGTTCGGCGAGGCGGTCGACGAGTTGGTTGCGGTCTAGATCGCCTCGGCTCCACGGTTCTGGGCCCCGAAGGTCGTCATGAACCCGGCAAGGGTCTCGGCTCCTTCGAACGGCATCGCGTTGTAGATGCTCGCCCTGATCCCACCCACGCTGCGGTGGCCTTTGAGTTCGATCATGCCCTGGGCCGCCGCCTCTGAGATGAACAGGTGTTCGAGCTCGGGCGTCGGGAGCCTCCAGGTGACGTTCATGAGCGAACGTGACGTCTGCTCGGCGTGACCCCGGTAGAAGCCCCCACTCGCGTCGATCGCGTCGTAAAGCGCCGACGCTTTCCGCTTGTTGTGTTCCAGTTGCGCAACAAGGCCGCCGACATCCTCGCGGAGCCAGCGGGTTACCAACATGAGCACGAGGATCGAGAACACCGGCGGCGTGTTGTAGAGCGAGCCGTTATCGGTGAAGGTTCGGTAATCGAGCACCGAGGGCAACCCGTCGGGGATCCGATCCAGTAGATCTTGCCGGACGATCGCGACGGTGACGCCCGCGGGTCCGGCATTCTTCTGCGCACCGGCGTAGATGAGCCCATAGCGCCCAACTTCCACCGGTCTTGAGAGGAAATCCGAGGACATGTCGCAGAAGAGCTCAACACCGGCAGGGACGACCGGTGTGACCGGGAACTCCACCCCTTGGATCGTTTCGTTGGCCGTGACATGGACGAACGCCGCGTCGGCGGTAAGCGCGCGAGAGAGCTCATCATCGGTGGGTACGCGCCGGAAGCCGCGTTCTTCATCGGTCCAGGCGATGCGGACCTCGCCTTCCTTCCGTGCCTCGGCGGCGGCTTTGGATCCCCACGCGCCGGTGAGCACGTACTGAGAGCTGGCTCCACGAAGGAAGTTCATGGCGAGCATGGAGAACTGCTGCGTTGCGCCGCCCTGGCAGAACACCACCCGATGGTTGGACGGGATATCGAGCAGGAGACGGAGGTTCGATTCCGCTTCGTGGATGACATCGGTGAAC
>JAXDJY010000072.1:0-2898 GCA_034667445.1 Actinomycetota bacterium
GTGGTAGCCGCGGTTCGTCCCGATCGCGCGTCGAGCTATAACAACGTGCTCGCCAGCTCGGACGGGCGAGTCGTGAACGTCGAGGGCAGCGCCACGGACCGGGAACTGACGGGACTGGACGAATCCGGGCACCTGGTACACACCAACCACTACGTCTGCGACCGGATGATCGGCTTCGAAGGCGACACGGACTACGCGAAGCGTTCGGCAGTGCGGTACAAGCGGGGCCGCGATCTCTTGAAGTCCCAGTCCCCCGCCTCCATCACGATGGAGGGGATGCGCGGGATGCTCGCCGATCACGCAGGCCGCCCCGACAGCATCTGTCGTCATGCCGAAGCTTCGGCGTCCGATAGCAAGACGGTCTTCTGGTCGGTCGCCGACGTCACCGATGGCCGGATCCTGTTCGGGCGCGGCAACCCGTGCGAGGACACCCCCGCGCAGGAGTACGCCTTCACGCGTTAGCGATTGTGGGGCCCGGAGGGCATCTGCGTCGCTTGATAGGTTCGACCGGATGGCGCTGTCGACCGACGCACCCAGGCAAGTGGAGCTGCGCACCATCCGGGCACTGCTGTTCGATTTCGCGGAGACCCTCTTCGCACCGGAGACACCTCGGCAGAAGATCAGCGGTGCCGTCCATCACCTTGGACATGAGCCACTGGGAGCGTCGGAGACAGATCGTGTCGTCGCCCTCATCGATCGTGCCTTCGCATCGCCGGACTACCTGGCACTCAGGGATCGTCAGGATCTCTCGGCGAAGGAGCATCGCGCCGCCATCACGTTTGCGTTCGCAGCCGCAGACACGATCATCGAGGGACTGTCAGAGGCGATGTATGACCGAGTGACCGAGCCGTCATGCTGGATGCCGTTCGCGGAAACGCGGTCGACGTTGGAAGCGTTGCGCGAACACGGCTTGCAGATAGGCGTTGTGAGCAATATCGGCTTCGACATCCGACCCGTCTTCGCTCACCGTGCCCTCGAGCACCTCGTCGATACCTTCGCGCTCTCGTACGAAAATGGGATCATCAAGCCCGACCCGGCGCTGTTCGAGATCGCCACGACCGCCTTGGGCGTGCTGCCGTCGGAGACGATCATGGTGGGCGACAACATCGCCGATGCGGGCGCTGTCCTGGCAGGGATGCGCGTGTACCTCCTTCCTCCCGTAGTTCCAGAAAGTCCGCGAAGGCTGGGCGAAGTCGTGCAGTTGTGCGTGGGCCGCGACTCGAACCCGAGAGGTCGGGTACCCGAGCGTCCTATCCAAGGCGAGCGCACTTCGATCCGCCCAGCCACGACGGACGATGTCGACCTCCTCGTCCGATGGCATCTCGACCCGGAGGTCGCCCGTTACTGGGACGGAACCATGTACACCCGCGAGGAGATGCTTGAGGCGTTCACTCGTCCCGACGTGGACGCCTACATCGTCGAAAGCGACGAGGTGCCTGTCGGGTATCTCCAGGCATGGTTCGGGGGCGACGCGAACGCGGAGAGCGGCCTCGATATGTTCCTCATCCCAGAGGCTCGAGGGCGCGGCCTCGGCCCGGATGCAGCCAGGACCCTCGCCACATGGTTGATCTCGACGCTGCAGCTCCCCCACCTGATCGTGGATCCCCACCTTTCCAACCCGCGAGGGATCAGGGCATGGGCGAAGGCCGGCTTCGAGCCCGTCGGTGAGCGACCGGCAGACGAACACCACTCGGAGGCATGGCTCCTGATGACCTTCGTGCCGCACACCGGACACGTCACTATGGTCCCGTAGGCGTCCCCGAACCCTGCGCCGGAAGAGACGCCGCGATGCCGAGCACGGTCTGGTCCGACTCCCCTCCCAAGCCCACAATCTGGACGCGAACACCTTGAAGGATGACGTCCACGGCAGCAACGGACGTGTCATCGCGAGATCCAGTCATGATGAAGGCCGGGGCGCCATTGACCTCTGACACGCTGGCATTGGAAAAACCATCGCCAAGACCCTCGTAGAACTCCGAAGTGGGGTAATCGAACGATGTCGCCTGACTCTCCGAAATCCTGAGGCCTGACTCATATTCGAACGACATCGACGCAACTAAAGCCTCGCCAGGCGGGCCTGCGGCAGCAGACTCGGGGCGGAAGTAGATGGAAGCACGACCTAGCGTCGTCGTTGAGTCATGGCTAGGGGTAAGGACAGCGAACGGAAGGCCTTTCTGCGCCTGCTCGAGAGACCCTCGCTCCACCCCGGGCTGAGCTCCCACCGGGATATCGAAGTGGGACTGGTGCGTCGGGACCTTGGGAACGGGCTGAGCTGCAAGGTGGCTCACGCCAACCACGGTCAGTGCGCCGAGCAAGGTACCGATCAGCGCGACGCCCGCGCGCCTGCCATTTCCCTTCATCTCACGCTCGATCGGACGGTCTATCCGTAGTCGCTCCTCCTGGGGTCTCCAGGTCATTGCTCCAGACGGAGACGTGGGTCCATTTCTTCGATGGGTACGGCTCGCGATCCCAGTTCGTCCAGCGTTCTTTGAGGCGCATCCCGGCCAGACGGGCCATGAGATCCAGCTCGGAGACATGAGCGTAGCGGAGCCGCACCGGGTACATCCGAACGCTGCCGTCGCGTATCACCACGTAGGCGCTGTCGGTTCGCTGGGCGAAAGGATCGTGGGTGGAGGTCTCAAGAGCCACCTCATCGACTCCCACAGATTCAGCCGCCACCCGTTGTTCGTGGTCGTCGAAGCGTCTGACGTCTGGCACGAATGCCTGCATCACGAATGCGCCGTTGGACGTGAGGTGCCGTGCCACCGCCTCGAAACAGGACACCTGCTCGTCCTGGGTGAGGAGTCCGAAGAAGGTGTTGAAGACCACGTAGACCAGACCGAACCGAGGCTCGAGGGAGAAGTCCGCGAAGCTCCCGATGGTGACCGGGATGTGCTC
>JAXDJY010000073.1:0-5216 GCA_034667445.1 Actinomycetota bacterium
GGGGTCGGTCCCGCGGCGCGCCGCCAGGTCGCTTGCCGCTCGGTGAAGGCGAACCGTCAGCGGGATCTGCGCGAGTACCGGGGACAGGGCTGAGGGCTCGGCGACGCGGGTCGTGTGGACTCCGGCACCGGTTGCGGCTGAGGCCACCGCCTCGACCAGGCCGCCGGGGTCCGGGGTGGTGAGGGCGACCAGGGTGTCGCGGGCGTCCATCGGCACCGCGTTGCCGTGCAGGAACCCCTCCACGTCGAAGCCTTCTGCTGCCGTATGGGCGGCTTCACGGAACGTGAGCGAGACCGCCCGGGCGGTGACCGAGGCAGGGCCGGCGCCCGTGAACACCAAGAGCCGCTCGGGGTCGAGCGGTTCGGGAGCCGGCTCCGCGAGCGCGTTCCGCACGGCCGCCGGGACCGCGTCCAATCGCTCCCGCGCGTAGGTCTCGGCTCCCATCTCTCCGGCGAGCATCGCCAACGTGAGGATGGCGGCGGTATAGCTGACCGACGCGGTCTCCTGCGGTTCCTTCGCGACGGGTTCCATGGAGTGGGGGAGACCGCTGCCTTGGCGGGTGAGGGTGAACACCGCGAGACCCGCGCTGAACGCCTGCGAGCGAGCGGAACGGGCGTACGCGGTGGTTCCGGAGTGGGAGATCACCAGGACGCCGTCGGAGGGCCCGACCACCGGAGCCCACTCGACGAACTGCATGGAGGAGACGGCCTGCGCAGCCCGGCCCGCTTCGCCGAGCATCGCAGCTCCGAGTTCGGCCGCGAAGCGAGAGGCGCCCGTTCCGACCAGCCAAATCCTGTGGACCCTGTGCAGCCCCTCGACAGCCGCGTGTACCTGCAGGCGAAGGGAGGCAGAGTCCAGGACATCCTGCAGCGCGTCGGCTTGCCGCCGGACCTGCGTTGCGAAGCCGGATCCGGTGTCATGTTCCATCGATCGCTCCCCGAACGCGTGGTTGGGGCAGCCTAGCCTGTTCAGAGCTTCCTGAGAACCGACACCACCTTGCCGAGTATCCGTCCCTCGGTCATCTCGAACGGTGAGAGGGACGGGTTCTCGGGGATGAGCATGACGCGACCGTGATCGTGCCCGAGCCGCTTCACCGTGGCCTCCTCTTCGGCGGGCCCCGACAGGAGGGCGGCGATGATGTCCCCGTCATCTGCGGTGTCCTGCTGACGGATGACCACCATGTCCCCGTCGAAGATGCCCGCTCCGATCATGGAATCTCCGGACACGGTCAGGGCGAAATGATCCCGGTCGTCGGCGAACCCCTGAGGGACGGCCACATATTCATCCACCTGTTCCTCCGCGAGCACCGGCGTCCCTGCGGCGATCCTGCCGACCAAGGGCACGGCCACGCTGGTGGGACGGTGGTCGTCGGCAGCGAGCACCATCGCACGCGGCTTCGTGGCGTCTTTGCGCAACAGGCCCATCTTCTCGAGGTTCGCGACCTGCGCGTGGACGCTCGAGGATGACGTCAGCCCGACCGCCTCCCCGATCTCCCGGACGGTCGGGGGGTAACCCCGATCGCGAACCGCTTCCGCGATGACGTCGAGGATCCGCTGCTGCCGGGTAGTGATGTCAGACATGGTCGTTAGCCTCCTGGTCAGGCAACGGACGCTAGCACGCACCCCGAGGGGAGGCAAACATATGTTCGAGCAAACACTTGACGTCGAACATCTGTTCGGTCACCATGCATCCATGCATCGAACGGTTGTTCGCCGGCGCCGCCTCTCGCTCCTGCTGGGCGTCAGCATGCTCGTGGCTGTGGCGACGGGGCCTGTGGCGCATGCGTTCTCAGGCCCGGACCACCGCCCCGCCGTCACCCGCTACGTCGTCCGGTCGGGAGACACGCTGTGGAGCATCGCCCGACGAGCCGATCCCACCGCGGACCCGCGGGTCGTGATCGACCAGATCCGGCGGATCAACACGCTGACGGATGCCTCCATCGTTCCCGGGCAGCGGCTGGCCGTCCCGGCCTCATAGCGCCCACGCGAGACGGTGACGACAGCGCTCCGCGCCCATATGTCGGGTGTTCACCCGGTCCCGGCACAAGATATTGTGTGTCGCGATGCGGTGCCCATGGTGCAATGCCGACGACGACCACGTGGTGGATTCGCGTCCGGCCGACGGTGGTCAGTCCATCCGGCGGCGGCGGGAGTGCGGTGGGTGCGCCCGCCGATACACCACGTTCGAGCGGGTGGAGGACGTCGGCCTGGTCGTGGTCAAGCGCGATGGCACCAAGGATGGGTTCGACCGGGACAAGATCATCGGGAGCGTCATGAAGGCCATCAAGAATCGGCCGGTCACCGTGGACCAGGTCCACAGCGTGGTCGATCGGGTCGAGGAGCGCGTCCGCCGCAAGGGACCCGAGGTCACGTCCCAGCAGATTGGGGTGGAGGTTCTCGCGGGGCTCGCCAAGCTCGATCAGGTCGCCTACATGCGGTTCGCGAGCGTCTACAAGGACTTCCAGGAGATCACGGATTTCGAGCGCGAACTAGGCGTCCTGCAGAAGAAGATCCCCGCCAAGCGCCGCGCCCGCTGACGGACCGGACTTACACCGATCTCGCGGGTCCGAACAGAGGTTTTTCGACGTTCGTCGTTCGACGTGAGATACTACATCTAGTGGTTGCCAAACTTTCCTGCCACGACATCTTGACGTTGGGTGCTCTGAGGGACAGAATCCGGAAGCCTTCGAATGACACGGTTGTAAGTCATCCACAGGCTTTCCACAGTTCATCCACACAGCACGGCACGAGAAGGGGGCGCGGTACATGGCGAACAAGGGCGATGTAGAGGTCATCCGGGAGGGATTGACCTTCAAGCGGTACTTCACCCGCGAGGGGCGGCACCCGTTCGAGGACGTCGAATGGGAGACCCGGGACGCGGTCATCCCGAACTTCAAGGAGGGCGGCAACGCCTTCGAGCAGCGGGAAGTGGAGTTCCCGAAGAGCTGGTCACAGAACGCGACGAACATCGTCGCGCAGAAGTACTTCCGCGGAACCCTTGGGACCCCGCAGCGAGAGACCTCCGTCCGCCAGCTCGCCGGCCGCGTGGTCGACACGATCCGGGGATGGGGCGAGAAGAACGGCTACTTCGCCACGGCGGATGACGGCCAGATCTTCGCCGACGAACTGACGCACCTCATCGTCACGCAGAAGGCGGCGTTCAACTCGCCCGTCTGGTTCAACGTCGGCGTGCCCGACACGCCGCAGCAGTGCTCCGCGTGCTTCATCCTCGCGGTCGATGACCACATGAGCTCCATCCTCAACTGGTACGTGGAGGAAGGGACCATTTTCAAGGGAGGATCGGGGTCGGGGATCAACCTGTCGAAGATCCGTTCGTCGAAGGAGACCCTGGCGGGTGGCGGAACGGCCTCGGGACCGGTCAGCTTCATGCGGGGCGCCGATGCGTCGGCCGGCACCATCAAGTCCGGTGGCAAGACCCGGCGGGCGGCGAAGATGGTCATCCTCAACGTCGATCACCCCGACATCGAGGACTTCATTTGGTGCAAGTCCAACGAGGAGCACAAGGCACGTGCGCTGCGGGACGCCGGGTTCGACATGGACCTGGACGGGAAGGATAGCGCGTCCATCCAGTATCAGAACGCGAACAACTCCGTTCGCGTGACCGAGGCCTTCATGCAAGCCCACGAGCAGGACCAGGACTGGAAGCTGAAGTCCATCACCACCGACGAGGCGGTGCAGACCATCCGCGCGCGGGACCTCATGCGCCAGATCGCCGAGGCCGCCTGGCAGTGCGCCGACCCGGGCATGCAGTACGACACCACCATCAACGAGTGGCACACCTGCCCGGCGAGCGGTCGGATCAACGGCTCGAACCCGTGCTCGGAGTACATGCACCTGGACAACAGCGCCTGCAACCTCGCCTCGCTGAACCTCATGAAGTTCCTCGACGACGACGGCAACTTCGATGTGGCGAGCTTCAAGCACGCGGTTCAGATCGTCTTCACCGCCCAGGAGATCCTGGTGGGGGAGTCGAGCTATCCGACCGAGAAGATCGGCAAGAACGCCCGCAACTTCCGCCAGCTCGGCCTCGGCTACGCGAATCTCGGCGCGCTGCTCATGGCACGCGGCCTCGCATACGACTCCGACGGCGGCCGCGCGTGGGCCGGTGCCATCACGGCGCTCATGACCGGACACGCGTACCGCACCAGCGCGAAGATCGCCGATGCTATGGGACCGTTCCAGGGCTATCGCCCGAACGCAGACGCGATGCTCCGCGTGATCCGCAAGCACCGCGCCGCTGTGGACACCATCGACGGCGACATCGTGCCGGAGGCGCTGCTCTCGTCCGCCAAGCAATCGTGGGACGAGGCGATCGGCCTCGGTGAGAAGCACGGGTATCGCAACGCGCAGGCGAGCGTGCTCGCACCAACCGGCACCATCGGTCTGATGATGGACTGCGACACCACCGGCATCGAGCCCGAGCTCGCGCTCGTGAAGACGAAGAAGTTGGTCGGCGGCGGGACCATGCAGTTCGTGAACCAGACGGTGCCGCGAGCGCTGGACAAGCTCGGCTACGACCAGGAGCAGATCGACGACATCGTCGGCTACATCGCCGAGCACAACTCGGTGGTCGAGGCGCCGCACCTGAAGTCCGAGCACTACTCCGTGTTCGATACGGCCATGGGCGCGGAGCCCATCCACTACATGGGCCACGTGCGGATGATGGCGGCGGCACAGCCGTTCATCTCCGGCGCCATCTCAAAGACGGTGAACATGCCGGAATCCGCCACGGTCGAGGAGGTCGAGCAACTCTTCATCGAATCGTGGAAGCTCGGGCTCAAAGCGGTCGCCATCTACCGCGACAACTGCAAGGTCGCCCAGCCGCTGTCCGCAGACAAGAAGAAGTCCGCGGCGAAGGATGACGGCGAGCCTGCGGGGCTTGCCCAACCGACCCGAAAGCGTCTTCCGCGGACGCGTCCCTCACTGACAACCAAGTTCGAGGTCGGTGACGCGAAGGGCTACATCACTGCCAGCTCCTATCCCGATGACGGCATCGGCGAGATCTTCCTCAAGACCTCCAAGCAGGGGTCGACGTTGGCGGGCGTGATGGACGCGTTCTCGATCGCCATCTCCATCGGTCTCCAATATGGGGTGCCATTGGAGGCGTTCGTGTCGAAGTTCGTGAACATGAAGTTCGAGCCCTCGGGCATGACGAACGACCCCGACATCCGGTTCGCGTCCTCCCTCCTGGACTAC
>JAXDJY010000074.1:0-3774 GCA_034667445.1 Actinomycetota bacterium
GTCGCGATCGACACGTCGGATATCGCCCACGCCGAAGCGCTTGCGGCGCGCGTGGCTCCGGAGGTCGGGATGCTCAAGGTGGGTCTGGAGCTCTTCTGGGCGTTCGGTCCGAACATCGTGCAGCGCATAGGGTCTCAGGGACCAGTGTTCGTCGATTCGAAGCTGCACGACATCCCGAACACGGTGGAGCGAGCCGCGGCCAACATCGCGCGACTCGGACCCGCCATGTTCAACGTCCATGCGCTCGGGGGAGAGGCGATGATGCGTGCCGCGCTCGAGGGAGCTAAGCGCGGATCGGACGTCGCCGGCGTGGCGATGCCGCTCGTCATCGCGGTGACGGTCCTCAGCAGTCAGTCGGGTGGGGAGCTCGCGAGCCCCGCCTCGCTCGCGTTCGAGGCTAAGACTGCGGGACTCGACGGCGTGGTCGTCTCCGGTGTCGATGTCAAGGATGTGCGAACTGCGTGCGGCGACGCGTTCTGTCTAGTCGTTCCGGGAGTTCGTCCGAAAGGAGCGAACGGGCACGACCAGGTCCGCGTCCTCCAGCCGCGCGAAGCGATCGAACTCGGCGCCGACTACCTGGTTATCGGCCGTCCGATCACCGACGCCGAGGACCCCGTCGGCGTTGTCCGCGGGATCCTGCGCGACATCCGCTGACCGGGCGCACCGATACCACGCCGAGCCCCGTCGCGACCGGCGGATGCTCGTTGGTGCTGCCGCCGCGCGGTGCGTATACTCGCGGCGTTCCCGACCAGACCTCCGAGTGAAGGAGCGCGACATGGCTCTACCCACCCTTACCCCTGAACAGCGCACGCAGGCTCTTGCCAAGGCGGCAGTGGCGCGGAAGAAGCGCGCCGAACTCAAGGGCGAACTGAAGTCCGGCAAGAAGAGCCTCAAAGACGTGCTGTCCAGGTCGGGTGACGACACCGTCGGCAAGATGAAGGTGTCCAACGTCCTCGAGTCCCTTCCCGGTGTCGGCAAGGTCCGGGCCCAGCGGATCATGGAGGAGCTCGACATCTCGGCGAGCCGCCGTGTGCGCGGCCTGGGCGCGAAGCAGCGCGAGATGCTCCTCGAGAAGTTCAAGAAGTAACGACTCCTTGGCCGAGCGCCGAGGGCGTCTGATCGTCATCGCCGGCCCCTCGGGGGTTGGGAAGGGGAGCGTAGTCCAGGAGCTCCTCGCCCGAGATCCGGGTGGCCTCGCGCTTTCCATCTCCGCAACCACCAGAGCACCCCGTACGGGCGAGGTCGACGGACGCGACTACTTCTTCGTCACCGAGGAGCGGTTCCAAGACATGATCGACGCCGGTGAGTTGCTTGAGTGGGCCGAGGTGTTCGATCACCGCTACGGAACACCCAAGGACTACGTGGAGTCCCAGCTGGCGCAGGGTTCGGACGTCCTCTTGGAGATCGACGTGGTGGGTGCGGCCGAGGTGCGAAGGGTGCATCCTGATGCCCTGCTCATCCTGCTGGCTCCGCCATCGATGGCGGAACTGACGCGGAGGTTGCGCGGGCGAGGCACCGAGACGGACGATAAGATTGCGCGCCGGCTCGCCAAAGCCGCCTGGGAGCTCGATCAGGCGGGCTGGTTCGACCATACGGTCGTCAACGATGACCTCTCGCATGCGTCATCGCAGGTCGCTGCTATCATCGAGGCATCCCGCCAGCGCGGTTCCGACGTCTGACCAAAGGGAGTTTCCTCATATGATCGAACCCAAGATCGACGATCTGCTCGCCGCCGTCGACTCGAAGTACACCCTTGTTCTCCTGGCCGCCAAGCGCGCCCGTGAGATCAATTCCTACTACAACCAGCTCGGTGAGGGGCGCGGGGAGTTCGTTCCGCCGCTGCTCGAGACCGGCGGACTCACCAACAAGCCACTCTCGATCGCCTTGCAGGAGATCGCGGAAGGGAAGATCGACTACGAGCGCACCGAGGAGCCCGCAGCCGAGTAGCCCGCTCAACGGACGCCGGATCCTCCTCGGCGTCACCGGTGGGATCGCGGCGTACAAGTCCGTCCATCTCGCACGGCTCCTCAGGGATGCGGGGGCGCTGGTGCAAACCGTCCTTACGGATGCGGCCACGAGGTTCATCGGTGCGGATACCTTTTCGGGGTTGACCGGCCTCCCGGCGTACGTGTCGCTCTGGGAACAGCCGGGGGAAGTGCTCCACGTCAGGATGGCCCACGAGGCCGACATGGCGATTGTCGCACCGGCAACCGCGAACGTGATCGCGAAACTCGCCCACGGGATCGCCGACGATCTCCTCACCGCAACGTTGCTGGAGGCCGACTGCCCCATCCTTATCGCTCCCGCGATGCACACCGGCATGTGGGAGCATCCGGCCACCCGCGGGAACGTCGCCATCCTGGTGGCCCGAGGGGTGCGGTTCGTCGGTCCGGAGTCCGGTTCGCTCGCCCACGGTGACGAGGGGGTGGGAAGGCTGGCCGAACCCGAGACGATCCGCTCGGCCGCTGCAGCTCTCGCGGGAACCCGCCAGGACCTCGTGGGCCGCCGGATCCTCGTCACCGCCGGGCCCACCCACGAACCCATCGATCCCGTCCGCTACCTGGGGAACCGGTCGAGCGGGAAGATGGGGGTAGCGCTGGCAGCCGAGGCATCGGCACGGGGCGCAGATGTCACGCTGGTGCTCGGACCCAACACCGTGGAGGCACCGGCCGCGGTGCGGACGGTACGCGTGCGGACCTCCCAGGAGATGCGCGACGAGGTCATCGCGGCGTTCCCAGATACCGACGCCGTCATCATGGCGGCCGCCGTCGCCGACTTCCGGCCGAAGACGGTGACGGAGAGCAAGATCAAGAAGGACATGGGACCGCCGGAGCTGGTGCTCGAGGCGACGCCCGACATCCTGAGCGAACTTGGTCACACCCGCACCGGGCAGATCCTCGTAGGTTTCGCGGCAGAAACCAGCGATGTGGTGACGGCGGGGCGGGAGAAGCTCCGCGGGAAGGCCCTGGATCTCCTGATCGCCAACCTGGTCGGCCGGGCCGGCACTGGCTTCGGGTCCGAGACCAACGAAGCCGCGATACTGAGTGCGAACGGCGAGGACGAACCACTTCGAACATGGACGAAGCGCGATCTGGCGGAGGCCGTGGTGGACCGGGTCGTGGGCCTGCTGGCGGCTCGCTGACGCGCGTCGGTCCCGGCCGCTACACTCGCGCCACGATGAGCCGCACCCACCTGTTCTCTTCAGAGTCTGTCACCGAAGGCCACCCGGACAAGCTCGCCGACCAGATCTCAGACGCCATCTTGGATGCCTTCATCACGGAGGACCCGATGAGCAGGGTCGCGTGCGAAACGCTCGTGACCACCGGACTCGTGGTCGTGGCCGGCGAGATCACGCTGACCGATGGCTACGTCGACATCCCCGCGGTGGTGCGAAGCACGGCGACCGACATCGGCTATACGGATGCGAAGTTCGGGCTGGACGGAGAGACCTGCGGTGTGATCACCTCGATCCAGGAGCAGTCCGCGGACATCGCGGTCGGTATCGATCACGCTCTTGAGGAGCGGACCGACCATTCCCAAGATGATCTGGATGCCTTGGGCGCGGGCGATCAAGGCATGATGTTCGGGTTCGCCTGCCGCGAGACCGAAGAGCTCATGCCGCTCCCGATCGCGATGGCACACCGGCTCAGCCGGCGACTCTCCGACGTCCGCAAAGCGGGCGTCGTTCCATATCTGCGGCCCGACGGCAAGAGCCAGGTGTCGATCGAATACCAGGACGGGAAGCCCACTCGGGTGGATACGGTCCTCATCTCG
>JAXDJY010000075.1:0-2603 GCA_034667445.1 Actinomycetota bacterium
ATCTCAACCACGCTGCAGGATCTCAACGACAACACGCGCGTCATAGCGAGCGACGTCGCGCAGGAACCGTGCGGGCTGGCGTCCTCGGCCCATTGGTTCCCACATCATGGGCGGTGTCCTTTCGTCCACAGGGTGCAAGAGACGGAGGATCGACGGCGAGAGACATCACTACGAAGCTTTACGATCTTTTCTTTAGGGGTTGTTCAGACGCTACGCTCACCAACCAATGTGGTCAAAGCGGGTCCGGGGCGACTCACAGAAGTCATTTTCAAGATCCGCAGCCACCCGACGACGAGGAGCACGCACATCACGGGAGCTGCAACGAGATGAACCAGCGACATGACCTCCCATGACGTGTAGCCGTGTGCGGGGTCCGCAGGGATCAACGTGAGTGCGAGAACCCCGCTCGCAACGACCCCCGTCCACATGAGGCGTTCGTCCGGGATGAGGGCGAGGAACGGCACGAACCACGCCGCGTACCAGGGAAGGAAGAACGGGGTGGTCAGCGCTACCAACAGAAGCGCCGGTCCCCACGCGAATGCGGCCGCTTCTGCGAGCCCCGACCTATGACGAAACGCACTCGAGCCCAGCCTGCGTAGCAGCACGATGGCGATCGCTGCGAAGACAGCCTCTACGGCGATATGAACGCCGGTTCCGACCGCGCTACCGGTTACGTGCTGCGCGCCATTCGCGATCATCGCTACTGGGCTTGCCCACGTCTCGATCCCACCGAACGTCGCGATGGGAGTGAACGTCCGCCAACCCGCGAAGAACGGTGCGAAGAGCCCGGCCGACGCACCCGCGACGACCGAGAGGTGAAGCGCCGCCGTTCGAACCCTCGTCCCCTTGGCATCGCGGATAACCCACCAGCACCAGAGGACGAGGATGGGCGCGACGGTTACTTTCGTCATACAGGCGATCGTGAGGAGCAGCGTCACGGCCGCCGAGAACACCACGTGGAATGAAGCGCGCCGTGCACGTGACGCCGCAATGGCCAGCGCCAACGCTCCGGCAAGCATAGGAGCCAAGAGTGCGTCGACATGCCCTCCCCCGACCGTGTGCAACACGATGACGGGGTTCAGGCCCACGAGGATGATCGCCAGCGAGACGCGGTCCGGTCGGAGTGCATGAACACTGCGAGCCGTCAGAACCACGGCGAGTGCAACGGCCACGCCGCCGAGAACTTTGAAGGCAAGGATCACCGCGCCGGGTGACCCCGACCAGGCCCGGACTATCAGGCCGCTGATGAGGGTGAAGGTCGGACCGTACAACGACCTCGTGTGGAGCCATTGCGCGGACGCCACCTTGAGGAAGGCGTCGTGCGGGAACTCCGCCGGAACACTCACGTATGGGTTCCCACGGTAGACCGCGAAGATGCGCCCGTAGACCGCGTAGCTGATGACATCACGCGAGAGGAGCAGAGGGCCGGCGGTCGCGAGCGCCAGGCTGACGAGGGCTGCGCCCAGGGCGGTCGTGGGGCGCACGTGACCCCGCCGCGCTTCCAGTATCAGGCCGACGAACATGCCGACCAGAGCCGCAACGATGAACCAGGAGAGGATGGAAAGGGCGGTACGTCCGATGCCCGATAGTCCCAACCCGGTCGCAAGAACCCTAGTCCAGGCGGGCGGCAGCGCCCCCTCGGGGAGCGGTGTCACCAAGGGCGACAGAGCGGCGCCGCCGATCACGAGGATGGCAAGGAACCCCGTAACCATGCCGACCAGGCACCAACGCGCTCGGCGTGACGTCCGAGGTACCTTTCCCTGGATCTTCCACGCCGCCGTCGCTTCCACCGCGATGACTCTAGCGCCGTGTGGCAGCAGAACGGGCTGGGGCTAGGCTGGCGTGCGCGATGCAGGACGTGGCGATCCTCTATGACAACGACTGCGGCTTCTGTCGTTGGACCATCGCCCGACTGCTGAGTTGGGACCGCCAGAAAACCCTTCGGCCCGTCGCCCTGCAAGATGAGGAGGCTGTTCGACTCCTTCCCGGTATGAGCCGGGCAGAGCGGATGCGGTCCTGGCACGTGGTTACGGCCGATGGCCACGTGTGGTCGGCTGGAGGCGCTGTCGGGCCGCTTCTGCGGCAGATGCCGTTCGGGAGGATTGCCGCCCCCATCCCCGAGGCGTTCCCGAAGACAACCGAACGCCTCTACCGATGGGGTGCGCACCACCGGGACCGGCTCGGAAAGATGGTGGGGTCGAACGCCTGCTCGGTAGATCCGAAGTCGCGTCGAGGATCGGGCCCATTTTGACCGATGCGGATCCCATCCCTCGCAGGGCCCTGTGGTTCGTCCGGTCATACCTCGGCGTCTTCGTCTTCTGCGCGCTCGTCGGTCTGGAGCTCTGGCCGTTCACGGGATTCCGATTGTTCAGTTCGCTTCGAACCGAACAACAGATCGTTTGGCAAGCTGACACTCTCGGAGCGGACGGGAAGGAGACCCCAGTGGTGTTCCAGGATCTCCCTCGTGCGTATCAGGGCTATCAGTTGATCATGCCCCGTTTCCCCAGTCTCTCCCCGGCCCAGAAGTTGGCCACCTGCTCCGCGTGGCTCGATGAGTTGAGACTGAGCGACCCATCTGCTTCTGCGCTCCGTATGTACAGGGC
>JAXDJY010000076.1:0-2506 GCA_034667445.1 Actinomycetota bacterium
CCCGCAGGAACGCCGCCCGCGACGAGCCGTTCGGCCGTGGCGAGGTCGGTGCCGTTTCCACCTAAACGGACAGGCGCCCCCATCCGAGTGACGACCGCTCCCGAGGCGTCGACCACCCAAGTTTCACCAGCCTGCGCGGTCAGTCCGTACCCCGCGGGCCAGATCACGACCCGTCCCGATGCCGAGACACATCCCCCGGTCGTATCAAGCCGGCCGCGGAAGAGGGCATCGTTGTAGAAGGTCGACGGCGTTGCCGCTGCGAGGAGCGTGACCCCTCCAACTGTAAGACCTGGAGCGGGCGAGCCTGGCGGACGTGCCGCGCCGTCCGGTGACTCCGGACTGAGGGCCGTCCACGCGAACGCGCCGGCGAGCGCGAACACGGCGAGTGCGACGGTGGCGGCGGCGAACCGATGCCCCCGGTCCCTCGTCACGCCCTGCTCGACCGGCATCGGGCCTACGCCACGGTCGACGCGCGAACCGATCTCCTCCCACAGATCCGGGGCGCCGAGGTCGTTCGCTTCGGCGAGGCGCTTGCGCAGATCAACGCTCATCGTCGTCCTCCAGTTCGTCGCGGAGCTTGTTGCGAGCGCGGAAGAGATGCACGCCGACCGCCGACCGTGTCGAGCCGAGGATGGCGGCGGTCTCGGCGACCGAGTAGCCGGAGAAGTACCGCAAGATGATCGACGCCCGCTGCATGGGCGATAGCGCCCCGAGCGCCTGGACGAGATCCATGACTCGTTCGGGCGAACTTATTTCCGATTGCGCGTGGCCGGCGAGCGCCTCTTGCCGCTGCGCGAGGTCGCCCCTGGCGATCATGAATGCGGCCCGCCAGACCCATGCTCCCGGCTTCTTGATGGCGGCGCCCCGAGCGATCCCCTGCGCGAAAGCCTCGGCGACGGCGTCGCTCGCGACCTCGCTGCTGCCGGTGTGAAGCACGAGGGCACGCCATAGTTTCGGCGATTCCTCCCTGTAAACCTTTTCCCAATCGCTTGCCGTCGCATGGCTCACACTCGCATCTTGCATCTCTGGGCGTACGGAGCCTTCCGACCGGTTTTCGTTAACACGGACGGGCGAAACGGACCGCGTTAACCCAAAGGCCGGGTGGGATCGGGACGATCTAAGAGTGCGGGGTCCACGCGACAGAACTCACCGATTGTCTCGGGAATAGCGTCAGGGCAGTTGTGTCCGACCCTGTCGCCCGGGCCAAGCCGATCCCTCCCACGGTCGGACACGCGATCCAGTTGCCGTCGGAAACCCACGTGGGTCGCTCACACGAGGAGTGCGTGACTCGCGTGACGCCCCCGGAATTGTCCATCACGTACGAGTCGTAGGAGTATCCGTGGTCCTTAGCGACGCCTTCGAAGAGTAGTGACGCACCGTCTGGCGACCACGATGGGTAACGGTAGTCGATGACGCCGCCAGGGCTCGGAGCCGCGATCTGGTGGCGATTTGCCCCGTTGATGTCCACAGACCAGATACCTAGGTTCCCGCCGTCACATCGAACGGCGAAGACGATGGAGGAACCGTCGAGAGTCCAAGAAGGTTCGAGGTCATAGCAACTCTGGGCGCCTGGGTACTGCGTTAGTTGCGTCACGTCTTGGCCGTCGTAGACGTAGATCCCGATTCCGGCGGAGAAGGCCACGCTACTCCCGTCCGGAGACCACGCAGGCGCCCCAGCGCCAAGCGGTTCTCCACCCACGGAGACGGGGATATTGATCGAATGGGCTTTGGAGCCGTCGATCTGCATGATTCCGATCTGTGTCAATTGACCGCCGGGGCGATCGGCATTGCCCGAGCGGAAGGCGATCTGCGTTCCGTCGGGCGAAACGGCCGGGTCCCTTCCCGGACCGAGATCGGTGGCGGTCCCGATCGCCGAGTCGTAGCCGAAGAGCTCGCTCGACCCTTCGGGTCCGACGGCGAACACGAGCGATCCGGTGAGACCGGAAGGTGGCGGCGAAGCGGCCGAAGGACTGGCATCTGTCGGGCGGATCGACCTGACGATCTGGTCGGCGGCGTCGAGATCAGCGGGGGTAGCCTGTGGGCCGCCTTGGATCGAGATCTCATAACGCACCCCTGACACCGTCGCCGAGATGCTTCGGATGTTCACGGGGCCGGGAGCGTGCTTCGCGTGGCTCATGGAGAGTGGCATCGGTGAATCAACGACGCCCGGATCAGGGTGACCATCTCCCTTCGTCAGGATCGTGAGCCGCACGAAGTCGGCCGGGAGGTTGGGGTTCTCGGGCAACGGTCCTGGAGACGGCGACCCCGTGGCCGAGGGCATTCCCGAAGACGTGTTCGCGACTATGACTCCGAGTTCATCAGGACCTACGGAGTCGGCGGAGTGGACGATCGATCGTGCGAACCAGTTGGAGGGATAGTCCAACGCGAGGGCCAGCCCAACCTGGTTGCGGTAAGTGGAGAGTGCCCCGACTGCGACAGGAGGCGAGGCACCTCCTGTCTTCCCCCTTCCGATGGGATCGAACGCCCGCCACACCAATACGGCTGA
>JAXDJY010000077.1:0-6369 GCA_034667445.1 Actinomycetota bacterium
CAAACTTCTCTAGACGCGCCGGGGCGCGTGACAGTTTGACGCCCCTCGCACAAGCCCCCGGAGAGAGCTCAGCGTTAGCTGCTCTAGCCCGAGAGGGACTCAAAAGTCCGTCGGATCGCGGGAGCGAGGTCAACTTCGATGGTGGTCGATCCGGCTCGAATCATGCGCTGCAGGACCACAACGGCTTCCTGCGCCGCGTCGGGTATCCGGAGCGAAGTCGGTCGCATTCGGATGCCAAGCAAGACCGCGACTGACCAGTACGCCGTCATCAGCTTGTCGACAGCTTCCTGATCTCCATCCCGAGCCCTGGACGCCAAGTGAGCAACATCACCGTCGAAATCGACCCCCAACCTTGTCGCTCTAAGAAGGTGGTCTAAGAACTCAGCCGAGTAGTTGGACATGATTGGCATAGTAGGGGTCCGGGACGCAGGGCGGCCCTCACGTGCCGGGGCGCATGCCGCCGCTCTCGAAAGTGCGGGAACCGATGCAGAATTCTGCCCCGCGCAGCCCGCCTTCCCAGCATCGTGGACTGACTTTGGGCAACATCAGGACCGTCTCCTCACGTCTTACAGACACCCCTCCGTCCACCTATTTCCGCTGGTCAGGGACTTGTTGGCGGCCTCATAACCCAGAGGTCACAGGTTCAAATCCTGTCCCCGCGACTTCTGAAATGGCTGGTAGATAGGGCTAAAGGCGGATTCGCCGACTTACCTCAATCCTTCGGGATCGCCTCGCTTGTGTCCCATGTCCGTTTCCAAACACTCTGCAAACCCCGTACTTCAGCGCGACCCGATGAGCGCAGCCATCGCTTCGGCTGAAACTGATCGTCCTGGGGGTCGAGGACGTGCGCGTAGATTTCCTTGGTGAACGATGTGGAAGTGTGGCCTGTGCGCGTGCTCACGATCTTCGTCGGGACGCCTGCAGAGAGGGCCGGAATCGAGCATGCAGTTCCGGTCCCTTCAGGAGTCGGGATACTGGCCCCGGGTTCTGACAGAAACGGCCCGAGGAGCGAACTCTCCGAGGAGAGCCTCGACTGCGCCGATACCTTCTGTGCTGTCCATCGTCGTTCGAACGATGCGTTCTGCCTTCCAGTCGCGGAACGTCGTGCGCAGTTCCGCCTCGGAGATCCGTCTGGGGCCGTTCTCTCCGGGTTGGAGGTCGCTGAAGCACAGAACGAACACTCGCGCCTCCGTGGCCGCGACCTTCCGGAGCTGTCTAGTGTAGGTCTCGCGTTGTTTGTCGTCGAGTGTGTGGAACAGACCGACGTCCAGGACGGTGTCGAACTCCTCGCCCAGTTTTGCGAGATTGAGGACGTCCATGACGACGAAGCGAGCGCGGAGACCCCGCTCTCGTGCCTTATGCGTCGCGGTCTCGATGGCAGCCGGGGACGAATCGACACCCGTCGCCTCGAGGGCGAGCTTCGAGGCTAGAAGCGCATGTTCGCCCGTGCCGCATCCGACGTCGAGCACCCTCCCTCGGAAGGCGCCCGACGCGGCCAGTTCCTCGAAGACGCGCTGCGGCCGGTTGATCTCCCACGGCGGGGATCCGCTGTACATCTGCTCGTAGTCCCCGGGCGACCGCCTGCGGAACGGGATCTTGTCGATTCTCTGCGCGCCCGTCACTGGCCCGGTGCCGGCAGGAGGCCGAGCTGGATCATCTGGCCGTACATGTCCACGACGTGCCAATGCTCAGCGAGCTTGCCGTTCTCCATCCGGTAGATGTCGATCCCGTGGATGCTGAACGACCGACCTGTCGCCGGGATGCCGAGGAACTCGGCGATGTGGGTTCCAGAGTTCGTCCAGCGGACCGCGACGCGGTCTCCTTCGGCGATGACGTCCTCGAGCGTGAAGGTGGGGTCGAGGCCGTTGACCAACGCCGTCATCCGGTCCTTCAGTCCCTGCAGCCCCGTGCCTTGACCGGGCAGCGGATCGTGCTCGATGTAGTCCGGGGTGGCGAGGTAGTCGAGCTGGTCGAGGTCCCGCTTGTTCAGGACCTCGTCATAGAGGCGGCGGGCCACCTCTTTGTTCTCCGTCGTTGTCATCCCTGTCTCCTTCCTTGTGCGGACGCCCGTCCGCCGTCATCCCGAGTGTGCGCGTGTCCGGTGGGATCCACCACGAAGAGTTACTCACCGAGTTGGCCACCGATACCACGGCTCGACTTACGATGCCCCCATGAGACTGGCGCCCTTGATGAAGAAACACCGGCTGGCCGCCGGTCTCACTCAGGAGGAACTCGCCGAGAAAGCCCAGGTCAGCACCCGTACGATCAGCGACGTCGAGCGCGGCCTCCGAACCCGGATCTACCGCGACACTGCCGATCGGCTCGCGGACGCTCTCGACCTCGATGGAACGGACCGCGACTCGTTCGTGACCGCGAGCCGCGTGCGGCCAGCGGAGATACCTCCCGGCCCGCGGATCCCTCGTCCGCTCACGCCGCTCGTCGGTCGCTCTTGGGAGATAGCGAGTGTGGTCAACATGCTGGGGGCGCGCTCCCTTCGCCTCGTCACCCTGACCGGGCCCGGTGGAGTGGGCAAGACGAGGCTCGCGCTCGAGGCCGCGCTGCGCGTCGACCCGGAGGCGACGTTCGTGGACCTCGGTGACCTGAACGACGCTCGGCTCGTCGTCCCTTCGATCGCAGGCGCCGTCGGGGTCCCAGGCCGAGCGGAGCCCAGCGTCGAGAGCATCGTCGAGCATCTCGGCGACGAGCATCGTTTGCTCGTGCTGGATACCTTCGAACACGTTCTCCCAGCCGCTCCCGACGTCGGCCGGCTACTCGTGTCGGCGCCGGCGATCATGATCCTCGTGACGAGCCGGGAGGCGCTACGCGTGCGCGGCGAACACGAGATCGTTGTGCCGGCGCTGGATCTCGGCGCGACCGGCTCGGCCGTGGAACTCTTCACGGAACGCGCGCTGACCGCTCAACCCTCGTTGGCGATCGACGCCGAGGTCGCCGCCGACATCTGCCATCGATTGAGCGGACTCCCGCTCGCGATCGAGTTGGCCGCCGCGCGAGCGAAGCATCTGCCGTTGCCGAGGTTGCGCGATGAACTCCGGAACTCCCTCCAGGTGCTGACACAGGGTGCGCGAGATCTTCCGCCGCGGCAGAGAACGATGCGCGACACGGTCAGGTGGAGTTACGAGCTTCTAGATCCGGACTTGCAGGAGATCTTCAGGGACCTCTGTGTCTGCGCCGGAGGCTGGACGCTCGACGAAGCCGCAATCGTGATCACTTCGGACGCGCTCGAAGGGTGCAGCGTTCTCGTCGATAAGAGCCTCGTCGCCCGAGAAGACCAGCGTTACTCGATGCTCGACGTGATCAGAGAGTTCGGGCTGGAGTTGGGGTCGCGGTCCGGCGCCCTCGACCGGCATCTCGGCGCGTTCATCACACTCGCGGAGCGCGCCGAACCGGAGATCGGTGGTGCTGAACAGAACGAGTGGATCGAGCGCCTGGTGGGCGAACAGGGGAACATCCGAGCAGCGCTCACCTACGCAATAAGCAAGCGTGATGGGGAGCGCGCGATGCGTTTGTCCGCATCGATCTGGAGGTTCTGGATGGTGCACGGCGACCTGAGCGAAGGCCGTTCGTGGTTACGTGAGGCGCTCGCCCTCGACGTCCCAGCACGACTGCGAAGCAAGGGGCTGTGGGGGCTCGGGTGGCTCGCCTATCACCAGGGCGACTACGAGGAAGCGGAATCATGCGCCAACACGATGCTCGAGATCGCCACCGACGACGTGGTGGAGGTTCGCAACGCGTTCACGATGTTGGGAATCGTCCAGATGGCGAAGGGTGATCCGAACGCGGCGATCCCGACGTTCGAGAGGTGCGTGGAACTGCTGAGTCAGCGCGACCCGGATTGGTTGTCCGCAACGTCACTGCTCAATCTCGGCATGGCGATGTTGCACTCGAGCGACCCACGCGCGGCGCAGGTCCTCATGGCGGCTCGCGATCTCTACGAGAAGATCGGTGACGCTCATTTCGTCGCGCGCGTCATCCTTTACGGCGGATACGACTCCCTACTTCGCGGTGACACGGATGCCGCGCTGCGAAGCGCTCGCGGGGCGACGATGACCTTCTGGGAACTCAACGATCGGGGGGGAACGGCGGAAGGACTAGAACTGTCGGCATCGGTTGCAGCCGTGAACGGACGAGCGGAACGGGCGGCAACGTTGGCCGCGGCCGCCGGATCGCTCCGCGCCACCATCACGAGTGCACCGTTCCCGCTAGACGCCGCCATCCTGGCGCGATTTCTAGAAGAGATCCGCCCATCGGCCGGAGATGGGAAGTGGGAGTCCTGGATGGTTCGCGGCCACGAGATACCGATAGAGGACGCCGTCAGTATCGCGACCACCGAGTGATCGGCCGATCGTTGAATGAACCGTATCAGCCGATGTTGGCAGGTGGGTCACGCAGGGACCGACGTCGTGCCGGCAAGGCCCTCGGCGAAGTATGGCCGTGTCTGCTCGGCGTGGCGTCCCTGTGTGGGAGGGCTCGGAGCACGCGGGATGTCGGACGGTTCTCGGTCTCCAGAGCAATCACACGAAGCCCGCGCGCGCGTTCCTGCGAGCAGCCAACAAGCAAAGGGCCTTCGACAACCGTGGACGACACGGCTGAGGGGCTCCGCCGCATCCTGGAGATGTCCTTCAGCGCGGTGGATGTCGACGTCGTCGGTTCTGCGGCCCTCTTCGCCGCGGCCAGGCCACGGTCTCGCTAGACAGGGCGCGTACCGCCACTCTTGCGATAAGTACCCGCGTGGGGTGGGATAGCCCGAAGAACGCTTCCGTAGAAACAGACTGCTACCGCTGGTCCCCAGTTCTCGTTGACCAGAGACGGGCTTCCGCTTGCTTCGCTTCTTCCGATGATGGGGCGGGGAGTTGCCAGCGGCGAATCGACCTCAAGAGAGCCCAGACCCCTACTCCGAACGCTCCAAGAAACGCGAGGGCGAGTAGCACAAAGCCAACCATGCCACCCAGTCTACGGCGGCCCCACACGCGCCGGGGCGCATCGCGCATCGAGTGGGTCGGGTAGCCTGCCGAGCAGGGCCGTCTGTCCGCGTCTCACAAGCACCGCTCTGACTGCGCGGCTCAGAGCCCGGGCACCTTCCCCACGATCGTGGTCCCCTTATCGGGAGCGCTTCGCACGTCGAGCGAGCCGCCTAACGCGTCTAGACGGTCGGCCATCCCTTGCAGCCCGGTGCCGTAGCCCGTCGACGTCGGGTCGAACCCATGACCGTCGTCGCTCACCTCGAAGGTGAGGGCGCCTGAACCGTCCGATAGCCGGATGATCGCCGAGTTCGCTTCCGCGTACTTCGCGATGTTCTGCAAGGCTTCTAGACAGCAGAAGTAGACGGCGGCTTCCACCTCCTGAGGATGACGTCCGACCTCGTCTGACTTCACGGTCACGGGGACTGAGGACTTACGGGCCTGGGATTCCAGCGCCGCGATCAATCCCTGGTCGGCGAGCAAGGGTGGGTAGATCCCGCGGGCAAGGTCGCGGAGGTTCTCCAACGCGTCGGTGGACTCGGCCTGGAGTTCGGCGGCGAGTAGTTCCGCCCTGTCCGGATCGCGCTTGGCCAGCTGCCCCAAGAGGCGAAGTTTCACGCTCAAGGCGACCAACTGCTGCTGGGCGCCGTCGTGGATGTTGCGTTCGATCTTCCGTCGTTCCTCGTCTTGAGCAGCGACGAGTCGTTGGCGCGAGGCGCGGAGTTCCTCGATCAGCCGGACGTTCCGCAGGACCAGACCGGCCTGGGCCGCGAGGTCACCACAGAGCTTCTCCTGCACCGCGTTGAGGGGCTCGTCGGGCGGCATGGTTATCGAGAGCGCGCCTAGGAGTTCGCCGTGGTGCCTGACGGCAAAGGTGCGACCTGCCTCCGGTACGCCGGGATCCTCGTCGGCGTTGGGAACCAAGATCGCGGACGGCCCCGACGCGTCTGGAGGCCACAAGCCGGTTGGGCGCAGCTCCGCCCCCACGTGGAGCCAGACGGTGGCGTTCGTCGCCCCCGTCCCTTCCGCGAGGATCCGCGCCATGCGCTGGGGAAGTTCGTCGGTCGCGTAGGCTTCGCCCATCTGGTCGGAGAATTCGGAGAGGACCTCGTACGGCGTCGCGCGCTTGCCGTACACGAGTTGGTCGGCGAGGCGCCGCGCCCGCCGGAGCACCGGCTGGAAGGCGATCGCGACGATCGCGGTGGCGGCGGCGATCACCGGCCCGCTCTTCAGCGCGTTCGCACGGGACCCGAGGGCGCCGATCCCGGCCACGAGTACCGCGTAGACGACCGTGATGAATGCCACCAGAACCGCACCCACGACGGTCTTGCGGATCACGACGTCGATGTCGTAGAGGCGGTACTTGAGCATCGCGATCGCGATCGCCGCC
>JAXDJY010000078.1:0-2516 GCA_034667445.1 Actinomycetota bacterium
CGAACCGGTCCCCGAGCGTCCCCGCGAACCACCCGAGCACGCCGTTCATCCCGAACGTGAGGATGAGGGTGGCGGCGAGCCAGACAGGATCGTGATGGGTCCGTTCGTACACGGCGAACATCAGGGCGGTGAACGCCGCGGCACCGCCGGTGATGGACACGCCACGGGCAACGGCGAGCCGATACACGGCTGAACGAGCGGATTGCGGCTGGGTCATGATGCGGACTCCTCGGGGCGGTAGCGGTGGTGCGGGCTGACGAACGGCTGGGGCGTGACGCGTGGGTACGCGTCAGACCGCCTGAGCGCTCCGGTTCGTCATGAGGGTCCGCTTCATCACGTCGAAAACCTTAGCACGGATGTCTCAGCCCGGCAGGGAGATGGAACGAAGTTGATGCGCGTCGATGGCTGCGGCAACGACCTCGAGCACGTCAAGCTCAACGGGCGTGTCCACGGTGAGTACCATCAGGGCATCGCCGCCCTCACTCTTGCGTCCGACGTCCATGGTGGCGATGTTGACGTGATGGTCACCCAGCAACGTTCCCACCTTCCCGATGATGCCCGGCCGGTCGACGTATTGGAAGAACACCATGTTGGACGCAGGCGCCACCTCGATATCGAAGTCGTTCACCTGCATCAACCGCTCATGGCTACGGCCCATGATCGTCCCCGCGACGCTCACGGGACCTTCGTCCGTGTCTGCCCGGAGCGTGACGAGGCTCACGTAGTCTGTGCTCACTGTCGATCGCATCTCGCTCACGGCCAACCCACGCTCCTTCGCCAGCGTCGGTGCGTTCACGAATGAGACCGGCTCGTGCACGCTCCGCCCCAAGATCCCTTTGAGGATGGCGAGCGTGAGGACCCGGGTGTCGTGCTCGGCCACCCGGCCCGTGTAACTGGCAACGATGGAGCGAACGCCTCCCCGCGCGAGCCCCGCGATGAGGGCGCCGAGCTTCTCCGACAGCGGAACGAACGGCCGGACGACCTCGGTGACCTCCGCGCCGGCCGAGACGTTCACCGCGTACGGCACGAACTCCCCTTTGAGCGCGAGGCCCACCATCTCGGCGACGGTCGTGCCGGCCTTGTCCTGTGCCTCTCGGGTCGAAGCCCCAAGATGCGGCGTGACCACCACGTTGTCGAAGGCAAATATCGGCGAATCGGTCGTGGGTTCGACTGCGAACACGTCGATCGCGGCACCACCCAGATGTCCCGACTCCAACGCCTTCGCCAGCGCAGGCTCGTTCACGATGCCCCCGCGCGCCGTATTGATGAGACGCGCGCCCTGTTTCATCAGGCTGAGTTCGTGTTCGCCGATGAGGTTCTCGGTATCGGGACTCCGGGGCAGATGGATGCTCACGAAATCGGACTGCACCAAGAGGGACTCCAGGGTCGGCATCACGTCCACACCCATCTCCTTTGCTCGGTCCGTGGAGACGAAGGGATCGAAGGCGATGACGCGCATGCCGAAGCCCGCCGCCCTGGTGGCGACCAAGCCCCCGACACGCCCGAGTCCGATCAATCCGATCGTCTTGCCGGCCAGCTCCACGCCCTCCCACTTCGAGCGCTCCCACGACCCCGCCTTGAGCGCGGTGGAGGCCTGCGGGATGTTGCGTGCCTGGCTGAGGAGCAGGGCCATGGCCTGCTCGGCGGCGCTAACGATGTTGGACTGCGGGGCGTTGACCACCATCACCCCACGCCGGGTCGCCGCCTCCACGTCCACGTTGTCCAAGCCGATACCGGCGCGGGCCACCACCTTGAGTGACGTAGCTGCAGCCAGCACCGCTGCCGTGACCTGCGTGGCACTGCGGATGATCAGCGCGTCATAGGCCGCGATCTCGTCCTCGAGTCCCTCCTTCGCCAATTCGGTCCGCACATCGACCTGGAAGTCGGTCCGCAGGAGGTCGAGCCCTTGTTCGGAGAGCGTTTCTGTGACCAGGACGCGCACGCTAACGCCCTTCCATGAACACCGTTTCGGCGGCCGCAACCGCCGCTCCGCGCTTGACCGGGTGGCCGAGCGACTCCAGCGTCATCTCCAGCGCGGCGAGCCCGCGGATGATGTCGAGCTCGCTGAAGTAGCCGAAGTGCCCGATACGGAACACCTTGCCTTTGAGCGGCCCCTGGCCGGGAGCGAGCACACAACCGTGATCTCGCCGGATGCGGTCGCAGATGACGTCGGCGTCCGCGGCTTCGGGGGCCCTGATAGCCGTGACCGTCCAGTTGTCCTCGAGTCCTTCGCCGAACAGGTCAAGGCCGAGCGCCTTCACGCCCTCTTTGACGCCGGTGCTGAGCGAGCGATGGCGCGTCATGGCAGCCTCGACACCGTCCTGGAAATACAGGTGCAGGGCGGCCTGGAGGCCCTGCATGACGCTGATCGCGGGCGTCCACGGGTTCTCCGGATCCTTCAGGGCCGCGAACTTCGCGTAGGCCGCCCAGTCGAAGTAGAAGCGCGGGTTCGTCGCCGTCTCCGTGGCATCCCACGCGCGACGGCTGATCGCGGCGAACGCGATGCCCGGACTCGC
>JAXDJY010000079.1:0-6160 GCA_034667445.1 Actinomycetota bacterium
AGATCCAAGCCACGCATGATGCCTTTGAGTTCCGTCGTGTTGGGTCCGCTCTGCAATCGAACCTTCAACCACGGGGGCTTGCGCTCACCGCGGGCGTTCACGCCTCCGGCTGCCCCTGGACCGTTCGTCACGCCGACGATGGGAAGGTGCAGGCGCCGTCCGGCCGGGTTGTGATCGCGGGTAGGCACGGTTCGAGTCTATCCGTGGGACGCGGAAGCCTCCGGAGTGGTCGCGTCGTCTGCCTCCGCACCCTGTCCGTTGGTCGCCTCCGCCCCGTCCCTCGTGGCCGCTGGGGCGCCGCCGTGATCGGGCAACAGCACTTTGAATGACGCGCCGCCTCCAACCCGGTCCTCTACCCAGGCGCGTCCTCCGTGGAGTTCGGCGAAGCGGGCCACCAAGGACAGTCCGATCCCGGTCCCCGGCGAGTGGGGGGAGGCGGTGGGCCCCTGACGGAACGGCTCGAAGATGGCGTCGCGCAGCGACGGTGGAACCCCCGGGCCGTCGTCTTCGACGCAGATGAGCACCCCGCCGGCCGCCGCGGTGACGCTCAACCAGATGGTGCGGTCGGTCGCCGTGTGCCGCACGGCGTTCATCACGAGGTTCTCGATGATCCGTTCCACCTTGGCCGGGTCGATCGCGAGCGTGATCGGCTCGGTCTTGATCTGCACCGCGCGGTCGGCGAGCGCGTCCAGGCTGTCGATGGCACGGCGAGCCAACGCCCCGACATCGGTCTGCCGGTACTGGGGTTCGACGATGCCGCGGTTCAGTCTGTCGATATCCAGCAGGTCCTTCAGGAGCCGATCGAGCTTCCGGGCGTTCGCGGAGAGGCGTTCCAAGAGGTCGTTCCTGTCGTCGGGCGGCATCTCGCGAGTCCGTTCAAGTGTGAGTGCCAACCCGAGGATCGAGGTCAGCGGCGAACGGAGCTCGTGGGACACCGCGGCGAGGAACGTGTTCTTCATCTCGTCCAACGCCCGGAGACGCTCAGCCGCATCTCGTTCGCGTTGCTCGGATTCCCGAAGCGCTTGCTCGGCGAGCTTCCGCTCGGTCACATCGAAGATCACCCCTTGGATGAACGACGGGGCACCGTCCTCTCCCCGGATGATCGTCGTCTCGTCGTGGACCCAGATGGTGCGCCCGTCCCGCGTGATCAATCGGTAGTCGGCGCTCCATGGCGACTCTGCCACCAAGGATGTGTGATAACTCGAGGCGATCGCTTCGCGGTCATCGACGTGGGCAACCTTCAGCCACAACTCCGGATCTTCCATCCACTCCTCTGGGGTATAGCCGGTAAGGTCGAAGAGCTGGGGGCTGACGTAGACGGTTCGCATGCTGTCGCCCGCCTCATCGACGTAGATGACTGCCTGCACGTGTTCGACGATCGCGCGGTAACGTTCTTCAGCCTCGCGCAGCTGTTCTTCTGCCGCCTTGCGCTCGGTGATGTCGAACACGACACCTTGGGAGAACGTGGGCATGCCGTCCTCGTCCAGCAGCACCGTGGCCGAATCTTTCATCCAGATCCAATGGCCGTCCTTGTGCTGGAAGCGGTACTCAACGTCGTAGGCAGCTCCTTCGACGTTGTGTCGGTCGACGGCGGGGAGGAGCCATGCGAGATCCTCCTCCGTTACGCGTCGCGCCCAAAGTCCGATGTCGTCGATCCATTCTTGGGGCGTGAAGCCCGTGATGTCGAACACCTGTGGGCTGACATAGATGGTTCGCATGTCGGCATCGACGGTGTCGATGTAGGTGATCGCCGGCATGGATTCGATGAGGCTCCGATAGCGCTGTTCGGCCTCATGGAGTTGGTGCTCGGCCGCCTTGCGTTCGGTGATGTCCTGCAAGATGCCTTGGCTCCAGCGTGAGACACCGTCCTCGCCCCGGATGATGACCGCCTCATCCCTGATCCACCGGAGGGTGCCGTCCTTGTGGAATACGCGGAGCTCGAGTTCGAGCGGCTCCTCCGAGCGGTAGTGGTGATCGTCGGAAAGCTTTGCTCGCTCTCGATCCTCCGGGTGGATGATCGTGGACCACAGGTAGGGGTTCGTCCGCCATTCTTCCGACGAGTATCCGAGGATGGCTGTGACCTGCGGGCTGATGTAGGACGTCGGCCACACGTCGGTGTAGGTGGGGTCGTAGGCGTCGACGTAGGTGATCGCAGGCAACTGCTCGACCAGCCGGCGGAAGCGCTCCTCCGCTTCGCGCAGTTGCTGCTCGGCCTCCTTGCGCTCGGTGATGTCGGCGCGCACGCCCTGCCAATAGGTCGGCGTACCGGTGCTATCCAGGACAAGCTGCGCGTCGTCGCGTACCCAGACCCAGTGACCGTCGCGGGCGCGGAGCCGGTATTCCATGGAGTACGGCTCTTCCGTGGCGTTGGTCCTCGCGTCCTCGGCGAGCACACGGTCGGCATCCTCGGGATGGATCGACCGCTGCCAGAGCTCCCCGCTCCACTCGCTCGCAGGGTAGCCGAGGATGGTTTCGATCTGGGGACTCATGTAGAGCGTGTCATGCGGGAGTTCGGCTGAGGTCATGAACGTGGCCGTCGGGAGTTGCTCGATCAGCGCGCGATAGCGGTTCTCGCTTTCCGTCAGTTTGTCGGCCGCGTTCGCCCGGCCGATGGCAGCCCCGAGTGTCGAAGCAACCACCCGAAGCGCCTCCACCTCCGCCGGCTGCCACTCGCGTGCCTCGTCGCATTGGTCGAGCCCGATGAAGCCCCACCACTCGCCTCCGACGAAGACCGGCACCGCCAGGCTCGACTGCACCCCTTCGCGCTCGAGCCACTCGCGCTGACGAGGGGGCAACTCCTGAAGGAGGCCCTGGATCACGGCGCCTTGGGGGAGCAGGCTCTCCCAATCGAGGTAGCCATCGTCGTAGGGGTAGGCGGCGTTGTACGGCTCCTCCAGCGTGGCCGGAACGCCGGGTTTACCCCACTCGAAGATCTTCGTCATGGCGAGCCGTCCGTCGTCGAGCCGGTCGTTGCGGAAGACGAAGGCCCGGCTCGCCCCGTCGGCCAACCCGACCGCGGCAAGGACCTCGTCGATGCAGCCCACCCAGGATGGCGTTCGAAGGAACCGTTCCGCGGCGAGTCCCGCGGCCTGCAGGATCGCGTCGCGGCGGCTGAGGGCTTCCTGGACGCTCTTGCTCTCGGTGACGTCCGTCAGCACTCCCTGCCAGACCAGCACGCCGTCTGCTCCCTTCACCTGGCGTGCCTGGTCGTGGACCCAGATGGTGACACCGTCACCCCGGATCCACCGGTACTCGATGTCGAACGGATCGCCGGTGCGGTTCGTTCGTTCGGATTCCTCGAAGACGCGATCCAGGTCGTCGGGATGCAGTTGCCTGAGCCACAGCCCTCGGTCGGCGAGCCGTTCCTGCGGTGTGAAGCCGAAGACCGCTTCGTACTGCGGGCTGATGTAGAGCGCGGTGGCTTGTTCGTCGATGGCGTCGATGTAGACGACCGCCGGGAGTTGTTCGACCAGGGTCCGGTAGCGCTCCTCAGCACTACGGAGGCGTTCTTCCGCCTCCATGCGTTCGGTGATGTCGAAGGACACGCCCTGCCAGTAGAGGGGCTCCCCGTCGTCGCCGCGGATGAGGTGGGCATCGTTGTGCAGCCACACGGTGTGGCCGTCGCGGTGGATGATGCGGTAGTCGACGCGCCAGTTGTCACCCGTGTCAGAGCCGTTGGCGGCCAGCACCCGCTCGCGATCTGCGGGGTGGAGGCGGGCGGCCCACAGCCCCGGCTCGGCTATCCATTCCTCGGGGGTGTAGCCGAACAACTGCTCGAGCTGCGGGCTGATGTAGAGGGTTTCTCCGGTCGCCGGATCTTCGATATACGTGACGGCGGGGATCCGTTCGACCAATGTTCGGAACCGGCGCTCGGCCTGGCCGAGCAGTTCCTCGGTCTCTTTGCGGGAGGTGATGTCATACATGACCCCTTGAGCTCGGTGCGGGCGTCCGGCGTCGTCGAAGACCACGCTCGATTCGTCGTGGAGCCACACGAGCCGACCGTCCTTGGCGAACATCCGATACTCGAGCATGAACGGAGTGCCGCGCGCATCGGACTCGTCGGATGCGGCGATGACGCGGTCGCGATCGTCGGGGTGGAGCCGGTCGATCCAGAAGTGCTCCGAGGTCATCCATTCTTCGGGGGTGTACCCCAGGATGCGCTCGATCTGCGGACTGACGAACAGTGGCTTCTGTGTCCCGGTCGGTGTACTCGGGTCCCAGGAGTACGTGATCGCGGGTACCTGCTCGACCAGGGTGCGGTAGTTCTCCTCCGCGGCGCTCCTGAGCCTGCGTTCTCTCCGCGCGTCTGCGCGGCGGATCATCGCGATCGCGATCACGCCCGCGAGACCGACGACGAGCATCGCCTCGAGCCCAGCGTTCGATAGCGGGATCGCGTCGTGGAGCCACCGCGCGATCGCGTCGTCGATGTTCAGCGAAGCGCCCACGCCGAAGCCCGCGACGCAGAGCGCCGCGACGAGCAGATCACGGCGGCCGGTGCGACGCGCTCCCGATCCCGACGGCGGCTCTCGCTTCGACACTAGGGTTGCAGTATCGACCGCATGGGGTACCACCTGTACTGGCCCGTTCAGGGGTACGTCTTTGGGGCTCGGGGGGCCCGCTGCTGGCCGATCGTGACCAGGTGCAGCTAGTCAGAAGCGGGCGAGCTCGAGCATGCGCCGGTACGTTTGGTCCGGCTCGGGCTCCATGAACGCATGCTCGAGGCCTTCCGCGAACGGCATCGCGGGAACGTCCGGGCCCCCGAGCCGCACGATCGGCGCGTCCAGGTCGAACATCGCCCCCTCGGCGATGGCCGCCGAGATCTCCGCGCCGGCGCCGTAGGTGCGGTTGTCCTCGTAAACGACCATCGCCTTCCCGGTCTTTCGCACCGAGCGAAGGATGGTGTCGGTATCGAGTGGGTTGATCGTGCGCACATCCACGACCTCGACGGACACCGCTTCCTCCTCAGCCACGCGGGACGCGGCCTCCAGGCAGACGTGGAGCGAGTAGCCGTAGCTCACAACCGTGAGGTCGTCGCCGACCCGTTTGATGTCCGCCACGCCGATGGGAGTGAGGTAGCCCCCGTCGGGCACCTCGCCGCTCACCGCGCGATAGGTCTTCTTGTGCTCTAGGAACAGGACCGGGTCGGGGTCGCGCAGCGCGCTTCTGAGCAAGCCGGCGGCGTCCTGCGGCGTGGACGGCATCACGACCTTGAGACCCGGGACGTGGCCGTAGAACGACTCGATGTTCTGCGAGTGGTAGAGCGCGCCGTGGACGCCACCACCGCAGGGAGCCCTGATCACCAGCGGACACGCGAAGTCGCCGTTCGAGCGGTATCGCATCCGCGCCGCCTCGCTCACGATCTGATCGAACGCGGGGTGGATGAAATCTGCGAACTCGATCTCTGCCACGGGCAGCAGGCCGTTGAGCGCCATCCCGATCGCAACCCCGACCAACCCGGATTCTGCGAGCGGCGTATCGATGACCCGCTGGTCGCCGAACTCGTCCATCCATCCGGCGGAGATCCTGAAGACGCCGCCTCGGGCGCCCACGTCCTCTCCCATGAAGACGATGCGCTCGTCGGCCACCATCTCCTCGTGGAGCGCATCGCGAACCGCTGTGACAACGTTCTTCTGGGTCACCTAGCCATCCTCGGAGAACACGTGGTCATACAGCGTTCCAGGGTGTGGATCAGGTGCGTCCCACGCACTCATGATCGCCTGCTCGATCTCGTTCTTGACCTCGGCGCGCAGACGCTCTTCCCGGTCGTCATCGAGCAGATCCTGCGAGCGGAGATAGGCACCGAACTCCGCGATCGGGTCATGGTGTCGCGCCTCCTCGACCTCGGCTGCCGCGCGATAGGTCTTGTCGTCGTCATCAGAGGTGTGTGGCAGGAGCCGGTAGGTCTTGCATTCGATGAGTGTCGGCCCCTCGCCGCGACGAGCACGGTCGTGCGCCTCCGCCATCGCGGCGTAGCACGCGAGCACGTCGTTGCCGTCGACCACGATGCCGGGGAAGCCGTACCCCTCGGCCCTGACCGCCACGTCTTCGATGGCCATCTGCTTGGATTGCGGCACGCTGATGGCGTATCGGTTGTTCTCGCATACGAACACCACCGGGAGTCGGTGTACACCGGCGAAGTTGAGCCCTTCGTGCCAGTCGC
>JAXDJY010000080.1:0-8450 GCA_034667445.1 Actinomycetota bacterium
CATCGATCCGACCACCGGAGCCGTGATCCCTGGTTACCCGAAAGACCTTGCAACCGTGTGCGGTGGACCATTCATGGACCATCCCCAGATCTGGGACGTGTCTGACATCGCGGGGACGATCACCTACGGCCGGCCGGCACTCGGGATGCCGTCGTGGAGCATCCGAGCCGCCGGGGCGCTCGACGACCAGCAGATCAACGACCTCGTCAACTACCTCGTTTGGTACAGCTCGAAGAACGTGCCCTTCAACGAGAACATCTGCCTCAATCCCGACGCGCAGAAGGCGGCGGTGGCCAAGTACTACGAAACGCTGAAGCCTTGTCCCGGGTTGTACTCCTGCCAGACCGTGATCGCACCCCTGGGAGTGGCGTTCGCGGCCGAGCAAGCCAAGGCTTCGGCATCACCCGGAGCATCGGCATCACCCGGAGCATCGGCATCACCCGGAGCCGCCTCCTCTTCCCCAGCACCCACGTCGTCCGGCTCACCGTCGGCCACGGGGAGTGGAAGCTGATGCATGTCCCGACCTGCCTCGGTTTCCACGTCGAGTGCGGCACGATGCTCAAAGGCATCGGTGTCACCGTCATGGGCTTCATCCTCTTCATCGGCTCTGTCTATCTCCTGCTGTCGGCGATCCTTGGTAGATGGATGGCCTATCTGCTCGTCGTCGTGACGTTCGCCGGCTGGGTGGCTGTGCTCTCGGTGATGTGGCTCACAGGTTTCTTCATCAGCGGTGGCCTCCCGGGGAATACCCACCCGAACACCGGTCCGAACGGGCAGCCGGCGGCATGGACGCCACTGCACGCCGGGGATACTCCCCCGACCGGGCTCGATCCGAAGTATGCGACGTTCGGCTCCTTCCCGAATTCGCCGTGGAAAGAGCTGACGAACCCAACAGACCCGGATGTGCAGGCGGCCGCGAGCGCGGCGGAAACCTACCTCGCGCTCCAGGCCAATACCGCATTGGGGATCTACGATCAGTTCGCCGAGAACGCGATCACGTCGACGCAGTTCAGCGTCGATCACGTCGCGTTCGCAACTGGCGCGGATGGGAAGACGAAGCTCAGCATCGTCGTTGCGCACTTCTCGAACGGCGGACCACGCACGATCGTGGCGATGTTCTACAACCCGGGCAGCGTTCAGCGTTACGAGGCCTACTTCCTGATCGTGGCGCTGCTGCTGCTTGCAACACACATCCCGCTCTTAGACCGGGCGGAGAAGAAGCGCAAAGCATTCCTGACCGGGGGCACCGCCCCCGCCTGGTACGGACCCGCGTAAAGGAGGGACGAGATGCTGGCCGAAGTAACGACTCCTCTCCTGGATCAAGGGAGCGTGCAGTTCATCCTGCTGGGCGTGATGATCCTGGTGGTGTTCTTCATCCTCTGGATCACGATCGCGAAGTAGCTAAGGCTTCGGGGCCACGTCGGCCACCGCGCGGCCGCGCCGCTTCACATCCGCCAGCGTCGCCTTCCGCTGTTCGTAGAAGGCCAGGATCTGCAATTCGATGGCCAGATCCACCTTCCGAACCGACACTCCCGGCGGCACGGTGATCACCGCCGGGGCGAAGTTCAGGATCGAACGGATCCCCGCCACCACCATGGCGTCGGCGACCTCCTGGACCGCCGACGCCGGCGTGGCGATGACGCCGATGGCCACGTCGTGGTCCGAGACCAACCCGGGGAGCGCGGATACGGACTGGATCTCGAGTTCGCCGACCCGTTGGCCCACCTTCGCCGGATCCGCATCGACCAACCCTGCGACCCGGAACCCGCGTTCGCCGAAGCCTTTGTAGTTAGCGAGCGCTTGTCCCAGGTTCCCGATACCGGCGATGACGATGGCCCAATGTTGGGTGAGGCCGAGTTCGCGGCGGATCTGGTGAATGAGATAGGCGACGTCGTAGCCCACGCCCCTGGTGCCGTAGGAACCCAGGTAGGAGAGGTCCTTTCGAACCTTCGCGGAGTTGACGCCGGCCGCCTCCGCCAGATCGTCGGAGCTGACGGTGGACGCCCCGGTCTCGGCCATGTCCACCAGGGCCCGGAGGTAGATAGGGAGCCGCGCGACGGTGGCCTCCGGGATGGAGCGTTCCCTCACCATCGAGACCGACCCTGGGTTCGCATCGAACCAAGCCTACCGGTGCCTACCCGGCGATTCATACGGTCACGAGCGCGCGGAACCGCTCGGCGTCGACATCGATCTCGAACGCCTCCACACCGTCGATGAGGACGACCGGGATGCGGATCCCGTACTCGAGTTCCAAGGCGTCTTCGGTGGAGATATCCACCTCCACCAGGTCGAATGCCGACCGACGACGCTCGGCGACGATCACGCCGCGCGCCACGTCGCAGAGGTGGCAGCCGGGCCGCGAGAAGAGGGTGACCTGCACGCCGCGGATGGTACCCGGCCCCGGCCTGCTACAACTTCCTGCGATGACCTACGTCGAACAGGACGACCTGGAGCTCCACCGACGCCTTTCCCAAGGGGAACAAGGGGCCTTCGACGAGCTCTACCGGCGCTACGGCGCGGCGGCCTACGGCCTGGCCCTTCGCCTGACCGGCCAGCAGCTCCTGGCCCAGGACGTGGTCCACGACGCGTTCCTGGCCCTCTGGCGAGCCCCTGAAGCCTTCGACCCGGCCAGAGGCGCCTTCAGGACATTCTTCCTCTCGTTGGTCCACCACCGGGCCGTCGACACCATCAGGCGGGAGGAGCGCCTGCGGAAACGACAGGAGCGAGCATCGAACCTCGAGCCCACGGCTGGCGAAGATGTAGCGGAGGATGTCGTCGATGCCTCGTTCATGGGGCAGCGGCGCAAAGAGGTCAGAGAGGCGCTCACCACCCTTCCTCCGGAGCAACGGCAGGTCATCGAACTGGCGTACTTCGGGGGCAAGACCCAGGTGGTCATCGCCGAAGAACTGCAGATCCCGGTAGGAACGGTGAAGACGAGGACCATGGCGGCGATGCAGAAGCTGCGTAAGGCGTTACAGGAGGAGACCGAGTGAACCACGAAGCTATGCAGGAGCTCCTGGCGGGCTACGCCCTGCGGAGCCTGGCCGGCGAAGACGCGGCCGCTGCCGACCGTCTGCTGGTGGAGCACGTTCCGGGCTGCTCGGATTGTCGGCGGACGCTGGAAGCATTCCAGTTGGTGAGCGCCGATCTGGCCCTGGAGACCGACCCGGTCACCCCGCCGGAGACACTGCTGCCGCGGCTGCATCGTGAGATGGGTCCACAGGCGCGCCGACGTCGCCCCGTCTACCTGGTCGCAGTTGCCGCGAGCGTCGCCGCCGCGGTCACCCTGGGCGGGTTCGCGCTGACCGAAGGGGCGCGGGCTAACCGAGCGCAGACTCAGGGGAACCTCATCAAGGACGCGCTCGACTTCGCCGCGCTCCACAACGCCAGCATGACGCCCGTAGGAGCGGTCAGTGAGGTGGCCTCCCCCGGCGTCCAGGAGTGCTACATCTACGGGAACGGTGTTCCGATGCCCGCGCCCGGATACACCTATGCCCTGTGGGTGATCCAGGGATCAACACCGAGATTGGTCGGGGACTTCGTGCCCGATGAAGGCGTGGTCGTGCTGCACCTCAAACTCGACCCGACAACCTACGACGGCCTCCTGGTCACCGAGGAACATGTGGGGATCGTTCCAACCACCCCAGGGCCCACGAAATGGGAATCGCAGCCGCCGACGGCGGCGGTCGCAAGTTAGATCGGCAGCTGCCCGATGCTCTTCAATGTGAAGAACAGCCCGACGCCGACGATGGCCGCCGCGGAGAGTACCGGGACCAACCGGCCTATCGTTGACGAGAGCTTCCTCGCCACCGCCTCGCGCGCGGTGATCGCCCCGAGTCCCATGAGGATGAGCGCGGCGGCAAGCCCCAGGCTGAACGCGAGGATCAGCGCCAACCCGTAGAGGGTTCGATGCGCGCCGACGGCCGAGAGCAGCACGAGCAGCGCACTCGGGGCGGGCACGATCCCCCCGGCCAACGCCAGCGCCAGGAGCCCCTTCCGCGAGGTGAGCGGCACACCCGAGGGGATGACGTGCGAGTGCCGGATGCCACCGTGCGCGTGCTCGCCTCCCTCCTCGTCTTCGTGCTCGTGCGGATGCGAGTGGTCGTGCGTCCCCTGGAACTCCGCACGGCGCGCGGATGACCACGACGACAGTCGCGAGATCAAGAGATACGCGCCGAGCGCGAGCGCGGTCAGGCCCGACACCAATCCGAGCCAGGGATACAACGTCTCGGGTCGGAACGTTTCCTCGAGTCCAAGGACCAGCAACCCCAACCCCACCACCGATGCCGTGTGCATGATCGCCACCGCGCCGCCAACGGCAACCGCCTGACGGACCTTGGCGTCCGATCCGACCATGTAGGCGGCCATCAACGTCTTCCCGTGCCCCGGAAGCATGGCGTGCCACGCGCCCAGCACCACCGCCAGGACGAAGGCGAGGAACACCAGCCCGATCCCGTGGCGAAGCACCAGCCCGGCGAACGAGCCGCTATCGGTGAGCGGACGAACGTTCGTCACATCCCCCGGCCGGGAGGAAGCGGTGAGCGGAGCCGCGGGCGCCATCCCAACGCCGGGCGCAAGCGTTCCGGTCGCGGTCGTCACGTGCTGGGGGCTGGAGAGGAGATCCTTCGGATAGGAGAGCAGATGGTCCGACGGACTGGTCACGGGCACGGTGGCGCCGTTCAGCACGAATCCCGACTCCCCGACGGCCGTCACCTCGCGCCAGCCGGTGGCTCGATCTGCGTAGTTGCCATCGGTGAACGTGAAAGAACCACCCGCGGCGTTCGTCGAGCCCGTGAACTGGGCGACGACCCGGGCCGTGGGCAGGCCGGCCTGACCGGGACGGAACTCCATCGAGATGGCCCCCGGCTGCAGAGTGACCGGCGCGTCGTTCACCGAGAGGGAGAGGGCGGGCAACAACGTCGGGGCGAACGAGCGCGCCCACACGGTCCCCTCGGACTCGGAGAGGACCCCGTCGTGGTTGGTGTCGATGTTCGAAGCGAGTTGGGCGACCGGGATCTCGGCCATGTCCACGACGTACTCGACCCGCACGGAACCCGGCTGGAAGTGCAGCCCTGCGCCCGTGTTGATGGTGTAGTTCCCGAGTGGATGTGCGAACGCCACCGCGGGCAGCGCGAGAACGGCGATCACCGCGACGAGTAGCGTCAGTGCGCGGCGCGCGGTCTTCACGCGTGGCCCCCGAGCCTCGCGAGCGTCGTAGCCGCCACCGGCGACCACAAGATGGAGAAGTTCGGGTTCGTGTCTTCTGCCTCTTGGAGGTAGCTGCGCGCGGCGGCACGGTTCCCCAACTTGAGCTGGATCATCCCCGCGTGGAACTCGAGCAGCGCGTTGTGCGTCCCGAGCGAGAGGGCTTTCTTCGAGAAGACCGCCGCCCGTTCGAAGTCTCCCGTCCGGTACAGCGTCCACGCGTAGGCGTCGGCGACGAGGATGGAATGACGACGGCCCCACTCGGCGCGCGCGGCCTCCAAGCCCGCCGCGGGATCGCCGTGGTCAGCCTGGAACAGCGCGATCTCCAGATCCATGTTCACGCCGTTCGCGGTGAAGATCTGTTCCTCGGCGTGCAGGACCCCGTACTGCTGTTGTGCCGACGTCTGATCACCGTCGGCCGCATAGAGGTCGCCGAGCGCGATGAGGTAGTCCGGGAGCGGATACCGCTGGGTAGCGTCCGTGTAATGACGGATCGCGGCAGCAAGGTCACCGCGCGCCCACGCGACCTTGCCCATCCCAGCGACGGCGGGGACGAACGTGGGATCGAGGCCGGCGGCTCGGTGATAGGCGGCGTCGGCCTCACCGAGCCGGCCGCTGTTGAAGTAGAGCTCGCCCAGTTGGTTCGCGGCCCACGCCGCATCCGAAGGGGACGACGCGACCGCCGCGGCGGCTTTCATGGATCGGATGGCGCCTGGGATGTCGCCTTGGAGTTCGCGCGCGTAAGAAACCCGCGAGTAGGACGAGAGCCCCGGCAAAGTGTTCACCATCTTCTGGAAGGTCGCGAAAGCGTCGGGGTACTGTCCGAGTTCGATCTGAGCGTCGCCGATCACCCCATAGACATTGCCGTTGTAGGGATCGATGGCTTTTGCTCGTTCGCCCCAGCGCAGCGCGCCGGAGAAGTCATGCCGTGCGGCGGCGAGGGAGGCCATCCCCACCATCGCCGCGAAGTTCTGGTCGGAGTTGGTGTTGAGGGAGATCTGCAGGATGCCCTGCGCCTTCGGGTAGTACGAGGGATCGGCCGTGATCCGTGCCTGTTGGACGTAGGCGAGGCCGAGGTTCGCCGAGGCGCGCCAATCCTTGGGGACGGCGCGGACGCGGGCCTGGAGATTCGTGATGGTCTGGGCGAGTGTGGCCCCCGATGGCACGAGCCCTTCAGTAGAGGTCCCGTTGGCCGGGGCTCCTGCCGTGCCGGCTGAGGATGGCTCACTGCCACGCCAGGCCAGGCCGATCGCTCCACCCAGGAACAAGATGACCGCCAGCCCTGCCGCAGCGGCTGCTTTCCGGATCTTCATCCCACTCTCCCCGCTCTTCAATGCTCTTCACCAGCTCTTCGGGTGGAAGGGGCCGGTCTCCCGGGACCGGCCCCTTCGAGCCCCTAACTAGTCGCCAACGTGCGGGTCAGGGTCCGAACCCGACTGTGGGTATGCCACGTAGGGGAACGAACTGTTGAACGGCACATCGTTCTGGTTCACACCGTCACCGATCTGATCGGCGAAGGGATCGTGGTTCGGCAACAACGCACCCATGGTCACGCGGAGCGCGATGTCGATGGTGTCGTCGGTCAAACGGCGACCGTTCGGGAATCCGGCGGTGTCTCCGCCAAGGGCACCGAGCGTCGAGCACGAACTGGTGCACGGCGGGATGTCCATGTTCAGGCGGAGCATCTCAGCGGGCGTGACGTTGGTCGGCTGGTTCAACCCCGGGAGTCCGGTGAGGAAGACGCCGATCAGGTCAGACCGCTGGATGCCGGGGGTATTTGGATCAGAGTCCGGTGGACCACTCGGGAACGCTCCGGGGTACACACCCGCGATGAGATGCGGGAGCTCCGGGTCCTGAACGGCGGGCAGGAACTGCGCGTCGTTCTTCGGCTGTGAAGCGTTGAAGTAGTCCTTCGAACCGACCGGCACGACGACCTCGTTCACCAGCGGGTTACCCAGGCGTGAAACCTGGACGTTGTGCCCGCTGAAAGTCTGCGTTCCGGTGTTCGTCTCGACCCGCATGTTCGGACGGGACGCCGTGGTCCAGATGCCGATAACGCCGTCATCGGGACCGCGCAGCTGGCCCTTGGGGACCTGGAGCGCCATCGTATTGACGGAGAAGCCGGCCAACGTGTCGGTCCCGGTCTCGGAGAGGTTCGTCCCGTAGAGCAGGTCGAATACCCGAAGGTCCAGGAAGAACGAGTCGTCGGACTGGCCAACCCAGCTGTACGCCGGGTTCGTGTGCCCACCGATCTGCGTGGTAGCTGCATCGAACAGATCGGAGTTGTAGTGCGGCATGGATGCATCGCCCACGTTCGACGGTGCCACCTTGGCGTCGTTGAGAAGCAGGCGCTTCTGACCGTCGTTGATCCGCCACAGGTCATACGTCTGATACACGTTGAGGTCGGTGTCGTTCAACGACGTGACCTGGCCCGTGTTGTTCAGGAACGTGTTCCCGTTGCGGACGTGGGTGGTGAACTGCCAGCGGTACGTGATGTCCGGCAGCGCGTCACCGTTGTTGTCGATGTGGATGTCGTAGTTCGTGTTCTGAGCCCACTGATAGAAGTTGGGGCCGCCTGCCGGCTCCTGGAATGGGTACCAGGAGCTGATGAGCGACACCGTGTTCGGCCGATCTGGGCTCACGAACGCGTAGAGATCCGTGCTGTCGATCTGTGGATCGGCAGCAGTCAAGGGAGCTTCACGGTGACTGGAGGCGTTGGAGACGAGCGGGGCCAGGCTCAATGCTCCGGCTCCCACCGCCGCCGCTGCGGCCACCGCGAAGATCCCCTTGCGCAAACGTGTGCGTGACAAGGTTGACTCCTTCTGGTCGGTCGGTGCGGATCCCGCCCTCGCGCCACTTCAACAGTCCACCTGCCGAAGCCGTAGCTCCCCTCCTTCCTGCTGGCGGGGCGGTCTGGCGCTGGATTCGCGCCGCCGGTGGGTGCGGATCACTCCATCGGCGCAACGGCCTCGGAAAATGCCGAAGGGACCTTCGCTCAGGAGGAGACGGGTGCGGGCGCCGCTTGACGCGAGGCTCGAAGGAACCCGAGGAACATGATCGCGATGCCCGCCGCCAATGAGACGGAGAACAAGGCGAGTTTGCCCGTGGCGGCGAAGGCAGAGCCGAACCCGGCGATCACGGTCGCACCGAGCGCGATCCACAGGGTGCCCGTGAACCGGTCCTTGAGTTCGGGTCTGCCCCGCATCTTCCAGGCGGACCACAGCGTGCCGATCACCAGGATCAAG
>JAXDJY010000081.1:0-11546 GCA_034667445.1 Actinomycetota bacterium
GAGGACGTCGAGGGCGAGGCCTTGGCCACCCTGGTCGTCAACAAGATCCGCGGCACCTTCAAGTCGGTCGCCATCAAGGCCCCCGGCTTCGGTGAGCGCCGCAAGGCCATGCTCCAGGACATCGCGATCCTGACGGGCGCGCAGGTCATCTCCGAAGAGGTCGGCCTGAAGCTCGAGAACACCACGCTCGACCTGCTGGGGTCGGCCCGCAAGATCGTCGTGACCAAGGACGACACCACGGTCGTCGAGGGAACAGGCGACGCGGAGCAGATCAAGGGCCGAATCAACCAGATCAAGGCTGAGATCGAGAAGACCGACTCCGACTACGACCGCGAGAAGCTCCAGGAACGCCTGGCCAAGCTCTCCGGCGGCGTCGCGGTCATCAAGGTCGGCGCGGCCACTGAGGTCGAGCTCAAGGAGAAGAAGCACCGCATCGAAGATGCCGTGCAGTCGACGAAGGCGGCCGTCGAAGAGGGCATCGTGCCCGGCGGTGGCGTGGCGCTTCTGAACGCCCAGGTGGCGTTGGACAAGGTGGACCTGGTGGGCGACGAGCTCACCGGTGCCATGATCATCCGGCGCGCGCTGGAGGAGCCGATCAAGCAGATCGCATTCAACGCCGGTCTCGAGGGCGGCGTGATCATCGAGAAGGTTCGGGCGCTGGATCCCGGCCACGGCCTGAACGCGGCCACCGGGGAGTACGGCGACATGCTGAAGTTCGGCGTGATCGACCCGACGAAAGTTACGCGTTCGGCGCTGCAGAAGGCCGCATCGATCGGTGCGCTGTTCCTCACCACGGAGGCGATCGTCGCCGACAAGCCGGAGAAGGCTCCGGCCATGCCCGGTGGTGGCGGTATGCCCGGCGGAGACATGGACTTCTAGGTCAGACCGCGTCTCGCATCACCTGAGCGGGGCCCCTGCGGGGCCCCGCTTCCGTTCGGACCACGGTTGACCGTTCAGCGCCACGCATCGACAATCGCGGCGATGCCCGAGGTCTCACGTCGCTGATGGCACTGTCCGACGCCTCCCGCGCGCTCCGTGAGGTGGGTCGTAGTCCCGGCATGCGTCGGGTCCTCCTGGCGTTCATGTTCTTCAATGTAGCGGAGTGGGCGACGTGGGTTGCCAAGTTGGTATTCGCCTATCAGCGCGGCGGAGCAACCACGGCCGGTTTGGTGGCGGTGGTCCAGCTGCTACCGGGGATCTTCGTAGCCCCGCTGGGGTCGGTACTCGGCGATCGGATACCGCGGAATCGCGCGCTCGCGATCGCCTACGCGGCGATGGCGGTGGCGTTGGTGGCCGCCGGCATCGTGTTCGCGGCCCATGCGCCCGCGCCCATCGCGTATCTCATGGGGGCGGTCGCCAACGCCGCGCTCACGTTGATCCGCCCTGTGCACAACTCCATCCTGCCCGAACTGGCGGAACGCCCCGAGACGCTCACCGCCGCGAATGCGCTCTCGAGCACGATCGAGGGCCTGTCGACATTCGTCGGACCGGTGGTGACCGGCGTGCTGCTGGCCACCAAGGGCGCCGGCGCTGTGTTCCTGGTGATGGGCGCCTGCCTCGTGGTCTCGAGCGCCTTGGCGATCGGCGTTGTGCTGCGCCCCAGTATCCGTGGCCTTGTGCAGGGGCACGTCGTATCCGTGGTCGGGGAGGCGGCGGCGGGGTTCCGCGAACTTCGGCGCACGCCGGGCGCCGGCGCGATCATGGGCCTGTTCTGCGCGCAGTTCGTGGTTATGGGCCTGATGGATGTGCTCGCGGTCGTCCTCGCGCTCGAGGTGTTCTCGATGTCGCCGTCCGGACCGGGCCTGTTGACCGGGGCGCTCGGGGTTGGAGCTCTGCTCGGCTCCGCCGCCACCATCACCCTCATCGGACGGCAGCGATTGTCCACGGCGATCGGGCTGGGCGCGCTGGTGACGGGCGTGCCCCTGGTGTTCATGACCGTTGTACCGGCGCCCGCGCAGGCCGTCATCCTGCTCATGGCATCGGGCATGGGGAGAGCGTTCGTGGACGTTGGCGGACGGACCCTGCTGCAGCGGGCCGTACGCGACGAGGTGTTGGCACGGGTGTTCGGGCTGCAGGAGTCGGTCGCGATGCTCGGGCTGACGATCGGCTCGGCAGCCGCACCGCTGCTGGTCGTGTGGCTCGGCGCGCGAGGGGCGTTCCTCGCCGCCGGGGCCTTCCTTCCGGCCATGGCCATCTTCACCTGGCGTCAGCTGAGCGTCGCCGATCGCCTGGCGACGCCGCCCGACCCCTCGCGCGTCTCGCTCCTGCGCTCGACATCCATCTTCCGCCCCTTGGCCCAGCCGGTGATCGAGCGACTGTCCCGCCATCTCGTCGCCGTGAGTGTCGCCGACGGCGAGGTGGTCATCCGCCAGGGTGACCCCGGCCATCGGTTCTACCTGGTCGCCGACGGCGAGGTCACGGTGAGCGTGGATGGCCGGCAGATCGCCGATCTTGGCCCGGGCGATTTCTTCGGCGAGATCGCCCTCCTGCGCAACGCTCCGCGGAACGCTACGGTGACCGCCGCCGGCCCGGTTCACCTCCTGGCGCTGGAGCGGGCCGAGTTCCTCGACGCCGTAACGGGGTCGCACGCTGCGTCCCAGGCGGCGGATCAGGCCGTGGACCGCCGCTTGGCCGAGACCGCGTCCGACGCGAACGCCGCTTCGACGACCTCCACAGAACCGCAACGATTTCCTCCGGATCCACCTGAACCCCCCGTGGGGTAGCGCCGAAGGCAAGGTGGAGCCCCTCTCTCCGATCGAACGGTCCGGCAGCCTCGAGCAGCCGGGCCGTTCGTGATTCTCGGGCCCTCCGTTCGGGCCGTGGGACAATCCCCGCATCATGGTTGCCACGGAGGTGTCCTCGCAGCTCGATCGGCTGCATCGGGTGTTGGCGGAGACCGGCGGCGTCGTTGTTGCCTACAGCGGGGGGGTCGACTCGACCTTGGTTGCCGCGGTTGCTGCGCGAGCTCTCGGCGACCGGGCGCTCGCCGTAACGGCCGTGTCGCCCTCTTTGGCGCCCGGGGAGGCGGAAGAGGCCGCCCGGGTCGCTCAGGAGCTCGGCATCGCCCACCAGACCGTTCGCACCCGAGAGACGGAGGATCCGGCCTACCTCGCGAACAACGTCGACCGTTGCTATCACTGCAAGACGGAGCTGTACGACGTGCTGGGCCGGGTTGCGGACGCGGCCGGTGGCCGGATCGTGGTGTCGGGGGCGAACGCCGACGACCTCGGCGACTACCGGCCGGGTCTTCGGGCGGCGGCGGAGCACGCCATCCGTCATCCCCTGGTTGAGGTGGGGATGACGAAGGCGGACGTTCGTAGGGGCGCGGAGGAACTGGGGATCCCCACGTGGGACAAACCGGCGTCGGCGTGCCTATCGTCACGCATCGCGTTCGGAGTGAGGATCACCGTGGAAGAGCTGTCGAAGGTCGGTCGTGCCGAACGGGTGCTCAAGGACGAAGGGTTCCGTCAATGCCGCGTGCGCGTTCACGGCGACGTGGTTCGCATCGAGGTCGAGGCGGCAGATCTTCCGCGGTTGGCCGACGCAGCGATGCGCGAACGCGTGTTGGCCGGCATCAAGGCGCTCGGATACCGCTACGTGACGCTCGACCTCGAGGGGTTCCGTTCCGGGTCGATGAACCCACCGGACGCACGGTAGGCTCGCGCGTCATGAGCGAGGTCCGGATCACCATCCGCTGGCGGGATATGGATGCCTATGGCCACGTGAACAACGGCGTCTACCTCAACTATCTGGAGGAGGCGCGCGACCGGCTCTCGGCGGAACTGTTCGGTGAGGAGAAGGCGTGGGACTTCGTGCTCGCGCATGTGGGCATCGATTTCCGGAACGAACTCACGCAAGAGGACGGAACCATCATCGTGCGGGCAGAGGTGTCGGGCCTCGGCACGTCGAGCATCCGAACGCGTGAGCGCATCCTCAAGGCCGACGGAACGGTGGCGGCGGAGTCGGAATCGGTGATCGTTCCTCGCAATGCCGAGGGAACGGGTTCGCGGCCGCTGACGGCAGAAGAGCGGGGTGTGATCGAGGCGGCCGTTGTGACCGAGGAGGTCAGATGATCGTTCGGCCGTGCGTGAAGTTGTCCGCGTAGGCGCCACTGCCCGTCCACATGAACGTGACACCGCCGACACCGCTTGACGAGTCGAGCGACCACCCTCCGCCCACGTACGTGTCGACGTGATCGACCACACCGTTGTGATCCCAGTCGTAGAACATGATGTCACCGGCATGGAGATCGGCGAACTTCACGCGGTTCCCGGCGTTCGCCATGTCGGCCGAGGAGCGCTGGGGAAGATCCCATCCCTTGTACGGCCGCGGAGGTGAGATGTTCCAGACACCGCCGTCGTCGTGTCGCAGCAGCCACCAGGTAAGGCCCGAGCAGTCGAACCCCGGAACGGGCTGCCCACCCAGGCCCGAGGGCTCATGCGACTTGAAGCCCCACTCTCCCGCCCAGATGTAGGGGTAGCCGACGTAGCGGATCCCCCACTGCACCACGCCGATCATCTTCGGACCGAGGTGCGGGAGCGCCATCGAGGCGTATTGCGCGGCAACGTTGCTCACGGTGTAGTTCTGAGAACTCCCGCTCGGAGCGGCGTACGCGGTCGCCGCCATGTACAGGGAGTAGGCGACCTGGGCACGCGACATCTGCGAATACGGGTTCACGTCCTTGGCTTCGACCGAGTTGTTGTTGTAGCGAAGGTAGATCCGTTGTCCGATCAAGGTCGTCGCGAAGTCGTGCGGGATCTTGAAGTGATAGCCGTCCGCCGTGTGGAGGTTGTCCAGGTTCTTGATCGCCCCGCGAAGCTGCGGGTAGCGTTCGGTGAGGACCAATACCAAAGCCCGATGCACCATCGACATCGTCACGGGTCTGTCGGGGTTGAAGTTGTTGGACCCGTCGTGGCGGAGCCACCCCTTCTGCTGCGTGATGTTCGCCCACTTGTAGAACGGAGTCGTGGCCCGGAGGTCGTCGAACTTGATCGACGGGTCGACCGACGCGCCGGGGGCGAACGCCTTCACGAGCGCCCGGGCGAAGTACTTGCGCGACTCGATGAGGCCGGGGTGGAAACGGTACGTACCGTCCTTGCTGGCCTGATAGTCCAACATCCAGGCGTGCCCCGCCGCCACGTAGTTGACCGCGGGCTTGGCCCAGCCATAGCTGGACATGTCCGACCAGGTGATATCTCGGCGGGCCTGCATCCCTGGGGACACGTAGGGCGTCGGGGGAGGTGGGCCACCGTCGGTGTCACCGGCGAGGATGCCGTGGGTCGGCGGCGGCGCTGGTGTCTTGGCTGCGGCAACGCCGGCAGTGGGCAACAGGAGAACCGCAAGCGATCCTACGATCACCAACGGCGCCAAGCGACGGCGGAAACGGCGACATCCCCCCGGAGTCATGTAGGTAAGGTCGGCGGGTCGGCGTCGTTCCTTGAGCCTGCGGAACGAACCACGCATCGATCTCGACCCTAACGGACCTTTGCCGAGAGCGGAAGGGGCCCTGCCCCTACATTCGGTGCAGTAGGCTCGGCACGTGCTCGGCGATCAGCTGGCGTTGGTGATGGATCTGAAGACGTGGGACGTCCATGGAGTTGGATATGTGGACATCACGGTCGCGTACAAGGACCGATCGGTTGAGACGGCACGGCTGGGGGCGGAGAGCATCCCGGAGGGGTTAGCCGTGGGCGAGGAAGTGCTGGTGAGCAAAGCCGTCAACATGATCGTGGCAGTCAGCCGACCGGGATCGGCCCCCGGCTAACCTCAGTCTTTGGTCGGCCCATCGGCCCGCACCTGCTCCACCGCGGTCATCGCCTGGCGAAGATCCTTGAGCCATTCATCCTGCCGTTCGGCGACGAGACGAACGCACCACGCGAGCGCGTGCGATCGGCTCCTGGCGACGCCGGAATCCACCAGCGTGTCCAGGACCGTGCGCTCGGGCATCCGGAGCCGCGTCATCGCGGGAACGGAGAGCGTGGTGAACAACTCGCGCTGGTCGCCGCACACCGCACCCCATGAGACCTTGCGACGGAACTGGTGCTGCGCCTCCTCGGCGATCCGCATGCGCTGGCTCCTGGTGTCCTCGCGGAACCCCGCGATGCGGGCGGCGAGCGCTGCGCCTCGAGCCTCCGATGTGGCGTCGGCCCCGAGGTCTGGCTCGGCCAGGGTCCCGACAACCAGGATCTCGTCTCGATCGACGCTGACCTCGGGGGGCCCGGCGAGCCACCCATTCGGGATCCGCCCGGCGAACCAACCCGACACCTGCTCTGCGATGTTCTCTGAAGTAGTCATGCAATGAAGATTACACCATTACCTGCCAGTGTCAAGAGGTCATGAGGCGGGTTCGGGGCGGGGCGCGGTCCCGGCGGCCGGTGCCGGTCCCATTGGTAGGCTGCCCGAGCATGCAGCCCCTGCCGGAGGAAGGCGGCGCCTATGGTGGCTCGCGGCTGACTTCCGAGCGTGCGCCGGAGCCCTACGCGTTCGATGGAAGGGGGGAGATGTTTGCCCCTTCAGGGGTTCTGCTCGATCCGGCGGCCGAGGAGGCCGAGATCCGAGACGCCATCGCGGGGGAGACCGAGTGGATGGCCGATCTGCTCTCAGAACTCGTTCGGGCCGACACCACGCTCGGCAACGAGGAGGCCGGGCAGCGGCTCGTGGAGGCGACGCTCCGCGAGATCGGCCTTGACCCCGTGGACGTGTGGATGGATGCGGATGCCCTGCAGGCGCACCCGCTCGCTTCACCGTTCGACTGGGATGTGACCGGCAAACGGAACGTGGTGGCGACGTGGGGGGAGGTGACGGCCGACGGGGGACGCTCGCTCATCCTCAACGGCCACATCGACGTCGTGAGCCCCGAGCCGCTCGCGCGATGGGGCTCGAGATCGCCCTTCGGTGGCGAACGCGAGGATGGGTGGATCCACGGTCGAGGTGCGGCGGACATGAAGTGTGGATCGGTCGCCATCCTCGGTGCCGTGAAGGGGCTCATGTCGCTCGGGCTCACTCCTCGGGCACCCGTACACATCGAATCGGTGGTCGAAGAGGAGTGCACGGGGAACGGCACCCTGCAAACGTTGCTTGCCGGGTTCACGGCCGACGCGGCGCTCGTGGCGGAGCCGTTCGGCGCGGCGATCACCACCTCGCAGGTCGGCGTGCTCTGGTTCAAGGTTCGCATCACCGGCGTTCCCGGGCACGCTGCGGAAGCAGCTGCAACCGTCAACGCCATCGAACGGAGTCTCCACGTCATCGGCGCCCTCCGTGAGTTGGAAATAGAACTCAACGCGGCGCCGCCGCCTCCCTTCGATCGGTTCACGCACCCCATCAACCTCAATGTCGGGGCGATCTCCGGTGGGGATTGGCCGTCCACGGTGCCCGGTGAATGCACGACTCACTACCGCATCGCGCTCTTCCCCGAGATGTCGCTTGCGGGTCTCAAGGAGCGCATCGAAGCGGCGGTCGCTGCTGCGACGGCCGATCAATCCGGCTCGGGGCGGGTCCTCTACGGTGGGTTCGCGTGTGAGGGGTACACCATCGCCGACGATGCGCCGCTCGTCACCGCGCTTGCCGCGGCGTTCCTCCGACAGGAGGGAACGCCGCCCGCCCTCGTCGCGACGACGGGGACCTCTGACGCCGGAGTGTTCGGGCACATGGGGGTCCCGGCCGTCTGCTTCGGCCCCTACGCAGAACGGGCCCATGGCATCGGCGAACGGGTGTACCTTCCGTCCGTGGTCGCAACCGCGCAGGTCATGGGGCTGTTCATCCGAGATTGGTGTGGGCTCTCCGAGTGATCGGATGGATCGCCGGCGTCCTCGTGCTCGTCGTGCTCGCGCGACTTCTGGTGCTCGCGTCGGACCGGCGGGACGCGGGCCAGGAAGCGGCCCAAGAAGCGCGGGGCCGCGGGGGCACCCGTGACCTGATCCATCCACCCGAACCCGTCCGAGCAGCCGAGCCGGTTCCCGAGGTCGCGTTCAACGCGATCAGTGCGAAGCCACTTCGAGGGATGTCCGAGATCCGCCAGTTCTTCCGAACCAACGACAAGCCCATCTACTTCGTTTCGGCCACGGCCTTCAATCTCCTGGGCGTGGATCGGTGGATCAGCAATTTCACGTATGTGAATTACTACGACTCGTTCGACGGTTGGCACCCGAACGTCTTCGTCCCGAAGGAGCAGACGCCGCGGGCCTTCGAGTCCATCGAAGAGATCTGCAATCACCTGATGGGCCACAAGGAGATGGTGGACCTCGTGGGGCGCAACGGCCCCGGCGGCAGGGTCGCATTCCTCATGTTCGACGAGGAGACCGAGCAACTCTCGGAGGACCTCGGACTGCAGGTCGCGTTCCCCTCCGCCGCGCTTCGCCACCGCTTGGACTCGAAGATCGAAACGACGCGCCTGGGCAACGAGGCCAGCGTCCCGAGCGTGCCGAACACCATGGGGACCGCGTCGACGTACCGTGAGCTTCTCGCGCTCGCCGACGGCGCCGGTCTCGGGCACGACCTGGTGGTGCAGACTCCGTACGGCGACTCGGGACAGACCACATTCTTCGTCGCGTCGGAGACGGATTGGAAGACCGATGAGAAGAAGATCGTCGGACACGACCTCAAGTGTATGCGGCGGATCGAGCCGCGCGAATGCGCCATCGAAGGCGTCATCACGCGCCACGGCACGCTCGTCGGGCCGCTCATGGCAGAACTCACCGGGTTCCCCGAACTCACGCCCTACGATGGCGGCTGGTGCGGCAACGACGTGAGTCCGAACGTCCTCACCGCCGAGCAGCGCCTGATCGCTCGCGACCGGACGTTCGCGATGGGCGAGCGTTTGCGCGAGGAGGGCTACCGCGGGTATTTCGAGCTCGACTTTCTGGCCGATGCCGCTACCGGCGAGATGTACCTCGGCGAACTCAACCCGCGTGTCACCGGAGCGAGCAGCATCACGAACGTAACCGCAGTCGCCTACGGCGACATGCCGTTGTTCCTCTTCCACCTGCTCGAGTTCATGGACGTGGACTACGACATCGACGTCGACGAACTCAACGGCCGGTGGGCGCAGGCGGCCAACGTCGACGAATGGACGCAGTTCATCCTCAAACAGACCGACGACGCGGTTGAAACCATCACCCACGCACCCTCCTCGGGGATCTGGTCGATCACCGGCGAAGGCGGGATCAGCTACGCGCGCCGTGACACGGACTGGCACACCGTCAGGAGTCAGGACGAGGCGTTTTACCTGCGGATCGCGAGTGAGGGCCAATATCGGTATCCCGGCGCTGACCTCGGCATCCTGGTTACGCGCGGCCGGTTCATGAACGACGAGCATGAACTCCTGGACCGCGCCAAGGATTGGATCACCGGGATCAAGGGGCAGTTCTCGAGCGTTCCGCCGGGTGCACAGGCTCCGGTGGTGAAGCCCGAGCCGTTCGGTTTCAAGATGCTCTGATGCGGATGGTCCCCGTTGCCTTCAGAGCCCTGCGTGAAGCGCCGTTCGGGCCAGTGTGGCACTCCGTGTTCGAGGAGCGGTGGCCGCACTACCGCGAATGGTTCCTGCGCGAGGGGGAGGCGGAGCGTCCATCGTATGCCGTGTGCGTTCGGATGCTGCGCGAACACATGCCGGAGCTGGTGCCCGCCTACGAGCAGGTCGTCGAGCTGGCGGGCGGTGGCGACCTCGCCGCGCGGATGCTGTCGCTCTACAAGCCGCCGCCGTATCTCGCGGCCTGTTCCCAAGGGGCGTGGACGCGCGACGACTCCACCATCCTTGCGCGCAACTACGACTACGCGCCGTCGCGCTTCGAGGGCGATGTCTGGTCGACACGTCTTGCGTCGCGGCGGGTCATCGGGATGAGCGACTGTCTGTGGGGGCTCTTGGACGGGATGAACGACGCGGGTCTCGCGGTGTCGCTCACGTTCGGGGGCAGGCGTTCGCTCGGCGATGGGTTCGGCATCCCGATCGTCGTCCGTTACCTCCTCGAGGTGTGCGAGACGGTTGCCGAGGCACGAAGCGTGCTGGCCAGGCTGCCCTATTCCCTGAGTCACAACCTCACCGTTGTAGACGCTGCGGGCGCGGTGCTCACCGCATATCTCTCCCCCGACCGCGAGCCGGTGTTCCGGGACGTACCGGCCGCCACCAATCACCAGGGGATCGTCGAGTGGCCCGAACAGGCCCGCGTCACCCGCACCATCGAACGCGAGCGCTGCATCATCGATCTCTTGCGCGCGCCGGAGACGACTGCGGAGACGTTCGTCGAAGCCTTTCTGAAGGCGCCGCTGTTCAGTACCTCGTACGCGAATGGGTTCGGCACCCTCTATACGGCGGCGTATCACTGCCGCGACGGTGTGCTCGAACTCCGTTGGCCGACGCACGCCTGGCGGCTGACGTTCGATGAGCCGGGTGGGGTCACGCACACGGAGTTGCTCGCGGAAGGCTCGGACGTCTGATGCTAACGACCGAGATCCACATCTCTACCGTCGGGCTTCGTGTCGCCGATATCACCAGCGAAGTCAGGGAGTTCGCGGAGCGGGCCGGCGGCGATGGGCTGGTCAACGTGTTCGTTCCACACGCGACGGCCGGAGCGGCGCTCATGGAGACGGGCTCGGGTTCGGAGCCGGACCTTGCCGACGCGCTCGAACGCCTGCTCCCGCGCGACGACCGATACGAACATCGTCACGGCTCCGTCGGCCACGGTGGCGATCACCTGTTGCCGGTCTTCGTGTCGCCGTCCCTGACGATCCCGGTCGTCGGAGGCACGCTTGCGCTGGGGACCTGGCAATCGGTCGTCGTGATCGACCCGAACCGCGAGAACGACTCGCGAACGGTACGGTTGAGTTTCGTTCCGGCCTGACGAGAGAGGAGCAGCATGGATCGCAGGGCCGATAGCGCCACCGTTCTCGGGGCGGTAGGCGGCGCCGCGATGATCGGCGGCACGCTCCTGCCGTGGGCGATGTGGACGCTTCCCACTGCGATAGAAGGGTTCGCCCCGCCGCTTGATCTTCATCGCACGGACTACTTCAAGGGAACATCGATCGCGGAAGCGGTTGTCGTCATCGCGTGCGGAGGGCTGGTCGTGCTCGTCTCGCTGGTGACTACCTGGTGGAGACCGCCTCGGGTTGCCGCTGCCCGGGTGCTCCTTATCGCGGGCGTGCTGACAACAGGTCTGATCACCTTCGACCTCTACAGGATCGGGGACACCGTCGCGCGCTCCTTGGGTCTGGTGGGTCCGGCACTGCCGGACCTCCGACCCGGCTGGGGTCTGTTCCTTAGTTTCGGTGGCGGTTGGGTAGCGATCCTGGGTGGCCTGCTCCTGCTCCGGCGGTCGCCCACCCCTGCCCCCCGCGTCGCGGTCACAGCCGTGGTCGTGGTTGGCGCAACGATCGCTGGGCTGTCAGTGCTGTCCGCCTGGATCCGCGTTACCGACGCCTCGCCGGGTTTCATCAACCCTCCGTCGCCCATCGACGGCCATCTTCTCTTGGTCGGCAAACTAGCCCTTGGATCAGCGCTGCTTGCGTTCGTCGCGGGGGCGGCGTTCGCCGCCGGGGTGGGTCGCATCGCTTCGGTT
>JAXDJY010000082.1:0-4011 GCA_034667445.1 Actinomycetota bacterium
AACCAGGACATCGCCTACATCCGGGAAGTCGTCTAGGCGAGCCTCTGCGGTTCGCTGAGGGTCTGGCGGTAGGGTGCTGCTCGATGAGTGACACGGTCCTGCGCGCCCTCGTGGCACTGCCGTTCGGCCTGGTTCTGGGGAGCTTCATGACCGTGGTCGTTGCCCGGATGCCGGCCAGGGAGTCGGTGATCGCGCCGCGCTCCCGATGCCCACGGTGCAAGACGGAGATCCGCACCCGCGACAACCTGCCGATCGTTTCGTGGCTCCTCCTGCGGGGGAAGTGTCGGGATTGCGGGTTGAAGATCTCGGCGGAGTATCCACTGACCGAGGCAGTGACCGCTGCACTCGCCGTCGGTGCCGCGGTCGTCTACCCGTCCGTTTGGGTGGCGGTGCTCGTCGGCTTGCTGCTGGCGATGATGCCGGCCATCGCCCTGATCGACATCCGGCACCGCATCATCCCGAACGCGCTGACCTATCCTTCGCTCGCCCTCTTCTCCGTGTTCGTGCTGATCGCGCGGCTGTTCGGCGCGCCGGTGGATCCCTTGCGGGCGCTGGAGGGACTCGCCATCTACGGGGGTGCGCTGTTCATCGTGGCGTTCCTGTCTCGGGGGATGGGGATGGGGGATGTGAAGCTGGCAGGGGTCATCGGCGTGGCGCTCGGTGCGATCGGACTCCGATTCGTCGGTGTGGCTGCGGGGGCCGCCATCCTCTTCGGGGGGCTCATGGGTGTCGCCGCACTCCTGATGGGACGCGATCGGAAGAGCGCGATCCCCTTCGGCCCGTCCATGGCTCTCGGAGCCGTCGTCGCGGCCCTGTGGGGCGAGCGGCTGGCCGCGACCTATCTCAAGCTATATCACTGACCTTCAGATGCCCAGGTCGCCTGCTGAAAAGGGCGACATGAGATGTTTGACTTGACCTGTCGCCTGGTGAATGGTGTTGGGGCTTCGGGACAGAGATGTGCCTGGTGGGGACGATGTGGCTCGTGTGACTGCTGAGCCACCTGAGGATGAGGGACAAATGGCGAGGGACCCCCAGAGCTTCGCTTCAGGTAGCCTTCTAACCGTGTCCGAGGTCGCCCAGGCCATGCGAGTCTCGAACATGACCGTCTACCGTTTGATCAAAAGTGGCGCCATCCCCGCGGTGCGCATCGGGAAGAACTATCGGATCCGTGAGGTCGAGGTTGAGCGATACCTCGCCGCGCGCTCGGTTCGGGTTGTGGAGGGGTAGTGGCGCGGTCCAGGATCGGGCTCGACATCGGATCCACAGCCGTCCGCGCCGCCGAGGTTTCGGCCGGAGAGAGCCCCACGGTCATCAATGCCGCGCAAGTGGCGCTCCCTCCCGGCGCGGTCGAGAACGGGGAAGTCCGCGACCCGGCGCAAGTGTCGGCCGCGCTTCGGGAGCTCTGGCAGCGCGGCGGCTTCAAGAGCAAGCAGGTGTGGATGGGTGTCGGGAACCAACGCGTGGTCGTCCGAGAGATCGCACTCCCGTGGGTGCCTGAGAAGGAACTTCGGGACTCGATCGGTATCCAGGTGCAGGAGTTCATCCCGATGGCCGTGGACGACGCCGTGCTCGACTACGACACGCTGGGGGAGTTCGAGAACGACGGCCGTCGGATGATTCGCCTACTGCTTGTGGCTGCCCAGAAGGCGATGGTGAACCTTTCGGTCGAGGCAGCGATCGGCGCCAAGCTCGAGCCGCTCGGGCTGGATCTCGTGCCGTTCGCGCTGGTGCGGGCGGTTGGAGACCCCGGAGTAGGGATGGAGCTGGAGGACTCGGGCGACGAGGCGATCATCGACGTGGGCGCACACGTCACGAACATCGTCGTGCACGCCCAGGGGACGACGCGGTTCGTGCGGATCCTGCCGTCGGGTGGCCGCGATATCACGCTCGCCCTGGCCCACGGCTTGAGCATCGAGGATGATGTCGCCGAGCGACTCAAGCGCGGGGAAGAGGTAGAGGGAGGACCACCGGTGGAGGAGGTTCGCCGTATCGCGATGCAACGCGCGGGGAGCTTCGTCGACGAGATCCGTTCGTCCCTCGAGTTCTACACAGCCCAGGCGCAGGGCGCTCGTATCGCGAAGGTCCTGATCACCGGAGGAGGCTCCAAGCTGGAGGGCTTCATGGACCTCTTGCGCGAACGGATCCCGGTCACCGTCGATCCGGGCGGGCTGTTCCAACATCTGAGATCCAACCTCAAGATGTCGGAGGAGGCCCTCGATGAGGCCGAGCCGGTGCTCGTCGTGGCCACGGGGCTGGCCATCGCTGGAGGGAATGCATGACGCAGGTCAACCTCCTCCCTCCCGAGATACGCCAGCGGGCCATCGTCCGGCGGAACACGTTCCTGATCGGCATCGTCGGCGTGCTCGTCATGGGTCTCATGGTGCTCCTCTACCTCATCCAGTCCGGCAAGCTCGCCGACGTGAACAAGCAGGTAGACGCCCAGGAGAAGACGAACGCCAGTCTCCAGACCCAAGCGAACGGACTCTCGAAGTTCGCGGAGCTTAAGAGCCGGTCGGACGCCGAAGCTCTTGCATTGAAACAGGTCTACGCCGGCGAAGTGTCCTGGTCCTCAGTGCTGCAGGATCTTTCCGACGTCATGCCCAGCGACGCGTTCCTCACTTCCATGACCGCCACGACTGCGGCGTCAGCAGCGGCGCCGGCGACGACCACGCCCACGACCGGCACGACGGCGTTCGTCGGCCAATTGACGTTCGCGGGCAATGCCTATCAACTTGTCACCTTCCCCGTTTGGCTGGACCGGATCGGAAGCATCAAGGGCATCGAGAACCCATACCTGAATAGCTATTCGGAGAGTCCGACCGGCTCGGGGCTCTACGGGTTCCAGTCCGGAGCTGATCTGGGTCAGGACATCCTCACTCCCCGTGGACTCAAGGGGAACGAAGCGATCGCGGGGGTCACGGGATGAACAAACGAGCCCCATTGATCGCCGCCGGCGTCGCCGTCCTGCTTGTTGCGTTGACCTTCCTCTTCCTGGTCAAGCCGAAGACGGCGGACGTCAGCGCTGCGAAGACCACGTTGGCCACCAAGCAGGACGAGGGGAGCACCCTTCGAACGCTTGTGGCCACGTTGCGGGATGACCAGGCGAATGCGAGCAAGTTCCAGTCGACCATCGACACGGTCGATCAGCGGATCCCGCCACTTGAGGACGAACAAGGGTTGCTCGCTCTGCTGCAGACCGCCGGCGCCCAGGCAGGCGTCGATCACGTGAGCGCACAGATCGGGCTTCCGACCGTGACGTCGGCGAGCGGCGTTGCGACGATCCCCGTGACGGTCACGATCCAAGGGCGCTACTTCACCCTCGCGGAATTCTTTTCGAAGGTCGAGACGTTGCCCCGGGCTGCGAAGGTTACCCAGTTCAACCTGGTCCCGGGAGGCTCCGCCCCCGTCGGCCCTGCGCCGCCGGGCACGATGTTGCTCTCAGCCACGATCGAGTTTTACACCTCCGACACCGTCTCGGGGCCTGGGTCCGATCCCGGATCCCAACCCCCTGCCGCATTCAACCCGGCGCCGGTTGCCAGCGCGAGCCCGGCAGCCACTGGAGCTCCCTGATGCCCATCACGGACAGAGATAGGCGAACCCTCATCATCGGCGGCTCGGTGGTTGGGTTCTTCATCGTGGCGTTCCTGATCTACAAACTCTTCCTGAGCGGTGGGAGCACCCCTGCCGCCGAGCCGACCACGGTGCCGGTCATCACGTCACCGTCACAGACCGTGAGTGCGTCGCCGTCTCCCAGTGCCACGGGCGGAGGGGGCGTGACCACGTTCGGCGGTCGCGACGTCTACTGCATGCCGCAGTCCTACGTGAGCCGCCTGTTGCTTCTTAACCTGCCGCTTCCCGCCGACGCCTACTTCTGCCCGGGGGTGATCGTCCCGACCGTTGCCTCGTCGGCGACCTCAACCTCTACCTCATCAGGCACGATAACGCCGACATCGAGTTCCAGCGTCCCGAGTGCACCTGTGGCGTCGTCCACCACGGTGGGTGGCAGAACGG
>JAXDJY010000083.1:0-4862 GCA_034667445.1 Actinomycetota bacterium
GAACGCATCGAAGGCGGGCGTCCGCGCCCGTCCGCCCCAGGGCCCGAAGTGGTCGGCGCGCGCGGTGTCCAGGACGACCAGGAGAACGTTCGGCCGGGCCATCGCGCTCATCGCTCCCCCGCCGTTCCGCCGAGTGCGGCGCGATAGACGGCTTCGAGGTCACGCGTGGTGGCGTCGATATCGAACGCAGAGGCCCGCACCGCCGCTGCGGCGCCCAACCGGGCACACAGCTCGGGATCGGAAAGCATCGCGACCATCGCCTTCGCCAACGCCGAAGGATCCGCGGGTGGAACCAGCGTTGCCTCGACGCCGTCCTCCAACGTCCCCAGCGTGGAGGGGATCGCGGTGGCGACGATCGGCGCCCGGAGGGCCATCGCCTCCAGCAAGGCGTTCCCCTGCCCTTCCCACAGTGATGGGAACACGAATAGATCGCACGCCGCGAGCAACGCCGGTACATCTGCGCGGATCCCGAGGAACTCGACGTGTGGGCCGAACCCTGCGGCCCGTCTGCGGAGTTCTTCCCGCAGATGGCCGTCGCCGCAGATGAGGACACGCGCATCCGGGAACGCATCGAACACATCCGGCAATGCCTCGAAGAGGTACCGATGGCCCTTCTGCTCGGAGAGCCGGGCAACGACGAGGATCTGGGGCCCCGTCGGACCGTGCGGAAGCGGTGGCGAGATGGGTTCCGTCGATCCGTCCCGCAGGCTTGCGAGCTCCTGGCCGCGGAGAACAACGCTGATCTTCGCCCGATCCCAGGAGGGTCCGCGGACCGGATGCTCGCGCACTGCCTCGCTGATCGCCACGAACCGATCGACGAGGTGCCGCCCGGTCCACTCGTCCAGCCGTGCGATCAGGCGGGCCTTGCGGACGATGCCGGCCGAGCGCTCCGGACGGTCCAACCCCATCGCATCGGCGTTCGCGATGTGAGAGATGACCTTCACCCCGGCGAGCCGGCCCGCGATGCGGCCGGCGATAGATGCCCAGACCACCTGCGTGTGCACGGCGTCGAATCGCCCGCGCTTGAGCAGCCGGCGAACGCGAAGGACGGCGACCAAGGCCCACGGTCCCGGGCGGATCCCCAGCCGATGGACCGGGACGCCCGCATCCGAGATCGCGCGGGCGTTGTCGTAGGGACCCCAGAGCGCGGCGACCTCCGGTTCGATCTCCGACCGATCCAGGTGACGAACGGTCAGGGCGAGCCCGCGCTCCGCGCCGCCCATCCCCAGGCTGTCGATGAGATAGAGCACCCGGTAGGCCAATGCGGCGCGAGCCTAACAGCGCTGCTACCGTTCGCCGTGATGCCCAAACCGTTCCCGTTCATCGTCTCCGTCGGGCGTTCGGGGACGACGCTCCTGCGCGCGATGCTCGAGCGACACCCCGACCTCGCGATCCCACCTGAGTCCTACTTCCCCGTCTCGCTCGCACCGGCGCAGGCTCGCGGACCCTTCGACGCCGGCGCCCTCTTCCGCGATCTGGCGTCCAACCCCCGCTACCGTGGCTGGGAACTCGACCCGGCGACGGCTCGGAGCGTCCTGGAAGGGGCGTCGGAGTACGCCGAGGCCATGCGAGGTTTGTATGCCGCCTACGCCGCGGCCCGCGGGAGGTCCCGCTACGCGGATAAGACCCCTGCGTTCGTTCTTCGGATGGGTGCCCTGGAGCGGATCTTCCCCGAGTCGGTGTTCATCCATCTGGTCCGCGACGGGCGCGACGTGGCCGCCTCTCTGATGGAGATGCCGTTCGGTCCGTCACGACTCGGACGGGCTGCCGTGCTCTGGCATCGATGGAACGGCCGTGGTGCCATCTCGGGCGCGAAGCTCGGTCCCGACCGCTACCTCGTGCTCCGCTACGAAGATCTGGTGGGTGAGCCCGAGGATGCACTCCGACGCGTGTGCTCGTTCATCGATCTGGATTTCCGAACGGAGATGCTCGAACACCGCGGGAACGACACCCATCTTTCCGCGCAGGAGTCGGCGCACCATGCCAGCCTGGCACGCCCGCTCACGCCGAACATCCGCGACTGGCGAACCACCCTGCGCGCGGCCGACGCCGCACTGTTCGATGCGATCGCGGGCGAGACCTTGGACCGATTCGGCTACGAGCGCTCGACGGCGAAGGTGAGTGCAGCGACGCGTGCCCGCGCGGTATTGGAGTGGACCGCGTTCGAGGCGGGCCGTGAGGTCAGGCGCAGGGGACGCGACATCAAGGCCGGTGTTCGGCGCCGGACCGAGCGCTGAATCGGCTGCTCAGACGTTCGCGCGCTTCGCCGCGACATCGCTCAGGTCCAACTTGACCACCTGGTCGGCCGGCCCATCGGCCCTGATGAGCGCGCGGTCCAGGTAGATCACGCGGCTGCAGAGCCGCTTCACATCGGCGAGCACGTGGCTGACGAAGACGATGGTCTGCCCGTCCTGGCGCAGCTGGTCCATCCGGCCCAGGCATCGGCGTTGGAACGATTCGTCGCCCACGGAAAGGACCTCGTCGATCAGCAGGATGTCGGGCTCCAGGTGTACGGCAACGCTGAACCCGAGCCTGACCTCCATGCCACTCGAGTATCGCTTCACCGGTGTGTCGATGAACCGGCCGAGCTCGGCGAAGTCAACGATCTCGTCGAACCGCGCCCGGATGTCCTTGCGACTGAGGCCTAGGATCGTGCCGTAGAGGTAGATGTTCTCTCGGCCGGTGAGCTCGGGATGGATGCCGCTCTTGATCTCGATGAGCGAGCCCACGCGGCCCTTGGTGTCCACGCCGCCCGCCCACGGATACGTGACACGCGACATCAGCTTGAGCGTCGTCGACTTGCCCGAGCCGTTGGGTCCGATGATCCCGACCGCCTCGCCGTCGTGGATGTCGAACGACACATCGGCAAGGGCCCAGATGTTCTGCGTCGTGTTCTGCTGTCCGGTTTCCTTCAGCCCGGAGCGCTCCATCGCGAACTGCAGGCGTCCCTGAAGCGTGCCCTTCTTGTTCACGCCCTTGCGCTTGCCCCCGATGTGGAACCGTTTCCACACGTTCTGGAACTGCACCACCGGCTCAGATGACATCGGCGAACGTCCTATCGATCCGCTTGTACCAGCGATACAGCACAGCCAGCCCGCCGAACCCGACGACCGTCGCGGAGAGCAGGGGTCCCCACATCGGCCATTCGTGATACAGGAAGATCCGGTGGAACCCATCGATCACCGGCGCCAGCGGGTTCAGGTATGCGTACGCGTGCGCCAACGTTCCGGTTCCCAGCGCGGGACAATGCTTCGGGCACGCGAACACCTGCCCGTTGATCCTGCCGCCGGTGAGTAACTCCATCGGGTAGGCAACGGGCGTCGCGTATAACAGGATCTGCAGGAGCAACGGTATCCCGTAGCGGGTATCGCGGAAATACACGGTGACCGCCGACACGAAGATCGTGGCGGCGGTCATGATCGCCAGGAGCACGGCAAGCAGCAACGGGAACGCGAGCCACGTGACGGCGGGACGGAGGTTGGCGAACCCGCTGAAGACCCCGAAGAAGAGGATGAACCCCAAGCTGATGACGAACGAGATCAGATAGTCGAAGCCAGATGAGGCCACCGACGTGATGGGGAACAGCTCGCGCGGACAGTAGATCTTGCGGATGATCGACGCGTTGGCAAGCACCGCGTTGGTTCCGTAGCCGATCGACCCGGAGAAGAAGCTCCACGCCACAAGACCCGCGTAGCTGAACGCCGCGTACGGGACTCCGGGAACCGTGATCTTCGCCACTTTGTTGAAGACAACGGTGAAGAGCACCATCAGGACCAACGGTTGCACGACCGCCCACACCCCGCCGAGCACCGCTTGCTTGTAGCGAACCCGCAGGTCGCGCTCGACGAGCGTGTAACCGAGCTCCCGATGCGCCCAGAGTTCACGGAGGTCCTGCGCGATGTGGACCGGGTAGTGGCGGCGCGGCGGCGGTTCGATATCGAGGTCTTCGGTCTTGCGCGGTTTCACCCGCGGGACGACCCGGTGGGTCGCCTCTTGTTCGGCGATCTCGGTTTCGACTTCTTCTTCAGTGAGGAGGTCGGTAGCATCGGCCGTCGCGCTCACGTACTCGGCCCTGCGCTCCCGGGCGGAGACTGCGCGGAAGTCCTGGGCGGCGTCTCCGGGGGCGGACGGCGGCGCAGCGGGGCGCTCGGTCTCATCCATCGGCGGGAAGTCTACAGGCAGGGTGGTGGCGGACCGACAACGCGCCCGTTCGTTCAGGCCCCGGGCCGTTTGCGTTCGGACCTAGCGGTTCTCGCCCGCGCCATGAGCGCCTTCGCGTCGTAGATCCTCGCGTCGGCCATCGCACGGACGCGGTCGGATGCGGTGGGTATCGGGAAGAGACGCTCGTAGCCGAGGTCACCCAGCAGATCGCCGGCCGCGGCCTCGAATCGGCGGACCATCGGCCGCGGCATCTTCGTTCGCCAGTCGCGCATGCCCCCCTTGATCGGCTCGAAGAGGCCCCGCCACCGTTCGAGTTTGCCGGGCAGTACCGCTTCGCTCCGCTCATGGAAGTGGAGCATCGCGGCGTCGAACGGGAGATCGAGGAACGCACAAAGCTCGGACACGCGTGCCTCGGGCTCGGCGATGATGTCTTCGTAGCGCACTTCCCGGTAGCGGGTAGTACCGAGCGCGGCTCCGTTCGTGCGGCCGATGGACACACGCCTGCGCCACAGTTGCGCCGCGCCGGGGATGGTCTTCGGTCCGAACGGCTGGTCCAAGTAGCTCAGGGCCACGTCGCGTCCATCCCGGGTCAGATGCACGAACTTCGCACTCGGCCAGAGATCTGCCAACAGCGGCATCGTGACGACGTACCCGGGCGTCTTGTCCGCCCAGCGGGACTTGCCGTTCGCGTCGGCGTAGAC
>JAXDJY010000084.1:0-2784 GCA_034667445.1 Actinomycetota bacterium
TTCCCGCGTCGCTACGAGAGCCAGGCGGCTGCAGCGGGAGAGGGGTGGTCGAAGCCGGTTCGGGAGACGCACGGCGTGCTGCGGTTCCCGACGACCGCGCCCGTCACCCACGCCGCCCTTGGGGGCACGAAGCAGGCAGGTACGGACGACCTTCGCTTCAACGTGGTCTACCTCCACGACTACGACCTCCTGGATCTGAAGACCAGGGCCGCCGATCGTCTCCTGATGTCCCGCTGGGGCGCGAAAAGCTGGACGACGGTCGGCGAACTGGCCGCCCGCATCGGCCAGTCCCTTTCGCAAGGGCAGCCGAACGAGTAGGCCGAGAGGCTGGAGTTCGCCCCTTGGACGTCCGATGCTTGGGGGTATGCACGCCCCGAACCTGACCGGCCCGGCGCAGCGCTCCGGAACCTCGTCCGTCCGCCTCCAGCCTGAGGTGCCCGGCCGTCGGCCCCGGATCCTTCGCGTCATCACGCGCCTGAACGTCGGCGGCCCGGCCCGCCAGGCCCTTTATCTGACCGCCGAGATGCCGAAGCGTGGGTTCGACACGAGGCTCGTTTGGGGACCCTCCGGCCAAGACGAGGGACAGATGGACCCCCCCTCGGGCCTGCCGAACAGCTACATCCCATACCTGGGCCGGGCGATCTCACCGATCGACGATGTGCGGACCGAACGCGAACTCACCCAAATCATGCGCCGATGGCGCCCGCAGATCGTGCATACCCACATGGCCAAGGCCGGGGCTCTCGGACGGATCGCCGCCCGCCGGGCACACGTTCCCGTCACCGTCCACACCTTCCACGGGCATGTCCTGCAGTCCTACTTCAGCGAACTCAAGAACAGGACCTTCATCACCGTCGAACGCGAACTCGCCAAGCGAACGGACGCACTCGTCGCGGTGGCCCCGAGGGTTCGCGACGACCTCCTGGCCTTGGGTATCGGGCGCCCGGAGCAGTGGCACGTGGTCCCGGTCGGCGTGGATCTGGACCCGCTGCTCTCCGGCAGACCCGATCAACGGGTCGCCCGCGCCTCGCTCGGTCTGCCATTGGACGGGCCGATCGTCGGCTGCGTGGGGCGGCTCGTCGCCATCAAGGATCACGAGATGTTCTTCACCGCCGCTCGCCGGGTCGCCGATCTGTACCCGGATGCGACGTTCGTGCTCGCCGGTGACGGCGACCTACGCGAGCGGTTGCAACGCAGAGCTCGCGAGACGCTTGGTGACAGGATCGTCTTCCTCGGATGGGTCAAGGATCTGCCCTCCCTCTACGCTGCGTGCGACGTCGTGGCGCTCACCTCCAAGCTTGAGGGAACCCCCGTGTCATTGATCGAGGCGTCTGCCGCCGGCAAGCCGGTGGTCGCAACAAGGGTCGGCGGCGTTCGTGAAGTCGTTCGAGACGGGAACACCGGGTGGCTCGTCGCTCCCGGGGACCCCGGCGGACTCGCCGCGAATATCGCGGCGCTCCTGGAAGACCCCGAGGGCGCGAAGCGGATGGGTGAAGAGGGCGCGATCTGGGTGCGCGACCGATTCGCGCAGGAGCGGCTGGCCGATCACCTGACCGACCTCTACCGCGAGCTGGTCGCGCACAAGCGAGCGAACCGCCGGGCGACACCCGTCGAGTAGGCTCACCACCATGGATGCCCTGGTCACCGGCGCAGCCGGATTCATCGGCTCGAACCTGTGTCGCCGGCTCGTTGCGGAGGGGTACCGGGTTCGCGGACTCGACGATCTCTCCGACGGCTCGCTCGAGAACCTCGCGGATGTGCCCGCGATCGACTTCATCGAGGCGGATCTGCGCGACGGAGCCGCCATCACGCAAGCGGCGCGCGGGGTCGACGTGATCTTCCACCAGGGGGCCAAGCGGTCGGTTCCCCGTTCCCTGGAAGAACCCGTACTCACCACCGAGGTCAACGTCGGGGGGACGCTCAACGTGCTCCTTGCGGCCGCGGCGACCGACGCGCGCGTCGTGGCGGCGAGCAGTTCCTCCGTGTACGGCGAGCAGGACGTGATGCCGCAGGTGGAGACGATGTCCCCCCGGCCGCGATCACCGTATGCCGCGAGCAAGCTTGCCGGAGAGGCCTATTGCCGGGCGTACTGGGTCGCGAGCGGCGTCCGGGCGATCTCGATGCGGTACTTCAACGTCTACGGGCCCGGCCAGAGTCCGGAGAGCGAATACGCGGCGGTCGTCCCGAAGTTCATCCTCGCGTGCGTAGACGGCACCCGGCCGGTCGTGCACGGAGACGGCGAGCAGGCCAGGGACTTCACCTACATCGATGACGTCGTCGAGGCGAACCTCTTGGCCGCGCGCGCCGATGACGCGGCCCAAGGCGCGGCGTTCAACATCGGCGGGGGCGCCGAGCCGACCAGCATCAACCGGATCCTGGCCCTTGCCGCAGGTCTCACCGGGGCCACGCCCGATCCCATCCGCGCGCCCGAGCGCGCCGGCGATGTCCGTCGAACCGACGCCGACATCTCCCTCGCGCGTTCGCTCCTCGGGTTCGGCCCGTCGGTCCGGATCGAGGACGGCATGGCGCGAACGGTGGCCGCGTTCACCGGTTCCTCGGTGAGCCTGCCGGATCTCGACGGTCCGGCCGCCACCGCCTGAACCCCCGGCCGGTATCCTCGCCCGCATGAAGGTTGCGGTCATCGGCACGGGCCACGTGGGACTGATCACCGCGGTAGCGCTCGCTCACCTGGGCCACGACGTCGCCGGGATGGACGCAGATGCCGAGAAGGTGAAGGCGCTCCAGGCCGGCGTCCCCCCGTTCGAAGAACCCAAGCTCGACGAC
>JAXDJY010000085.1:0-8239 GCA_034667445.1 Actinomycetota bacterium
TACCTGCAACGGCTTCCGGTGAACACGCTGAAGATCGACCGGTCCTTCGTCTTGCACCTCTGCACGAACGAGAACGACGCGGTGATCGTGCGTTCCACCGTGGAGCTCGGTCACAACCTTGGCCTCCTGGTGGTGGCCGAAGGAGTGGAGGACGGGGACACACTCGACCGATTGGCCGAGATGGAATGTGACGTCGCCCAGGGTTATCACATCGCCCGGCCCATGCCGGTGCCCGCCTTCGAGCACTGGATCGAGGGCTACATCGCCGAGAACGCTGAGCTCGTAGGCCGACCTACCTGATCCAACCCGCCACGCAGACCGCCCGGTAACCTACGCAGCCATGAGCGGGATCAAGTGGCGACTTGGGTTGGCGAGCATGCTGATGTTGTTCGTCGAACTCGCCTTGATCCGCGGCGCCGCCAGCAACGTCGTCTATCTGAGTTGGTTCACGAACTTCGTCCTGCTGGCAAGCTTCCTCGGCATCGGGCTCGGGTTCTTACGCGCGCGTCGCGACACGAACCAGTTCGCCAAGGGCCCGCTCCTGTTGATGATCCTGGTCGGATTCCTCCTCCTGTTCCCCGCTTGGGTGGGGCCGGCGCAGGGGAGGACGCCCAGTCTGGTGATGCTCGGAGGGATCCACGCACTCCCACCGTGGATCGAGCTCCCCCTGATCTTCATCGGCGCGGTCCTGGTGATGAGCGCGCTGGCCGACGAGGTCGCGCGCCTCTTCATGCAGTTGGATCACCTCACGGCGTATCGCTGGGACGTCCTGGGCAGCGTCGTCGGCATCGTGCTCTTCTCGGCTCTCTCGTTCTTTGGGGTGGGACCGGTCGGCTGGGGTGTCGTCATCGCGGTCGCGTTCGGATTTCTGCTCCCGACTCCCCTGCGGCGCGGGCAGATCCTCATCCTGACCTTGCTTGCCGCCGTCCTGCTCGGGGTGTCGCTCATCCCGCACACGACGTGGTCGCCGTACAACCGCGTGACGTGGAAAGGCCCAAGCAGCACCGGCGAGGTTTCCATCCGCGTGAACGGCAGGCCGTTCCAGACGATGATCCCTGTGGATCGGCTGACACAGGAGCGGCCGTTCTACGGGTATCCCTATACCCACCTCGTGGACGGGATGCAGCTGAACAACGTTCTGGTGATCGGCGCGGGGAGTGGCGATGACGTGGCGCTCGCTCTCTCCATGGGTTCGAAGCACGTGGACGCCGTGGAGATCGATCCCGAGGTGGTCTCGCTCGGGCGGACCTACAACCCGACGCACCCCTATGACGACCCGCGCGTGGATGTGCACGTCAACGATGGCCGGGCCTTCCTGGAACAGTCGGACACGCGATACGACCTGATCCTCTTCGCACTCCCCGATTCTCTGACCCTCGTGTCCGGCCAGGGCGGCCTTCGACTCGAGAGCTACCTCTTCACGAAGGAATCCGTCCAAGCGGCGCGCGATCATCTCGCTCCCGACGGCGTCCTCGCCATGTACAACTACTACTCGCCGCTCGTGTTCGGGCGCTATGCGCAAACGATGCTCGAGGTGTTCGGTCATCCCCCGTGCGTCGATCGCGGTGAGGTCGGTGGCGGTCTCCGCTCGCAATCCGTGCTCACGGAATCGGTGGCCGCGAGCGGGATCGTCTGCACGACACCGTGGGTTGCGCCATCGGTCGCGCCCGCCCCGTCAACGGATGATCATCCGTTCCCCTACATCGCGTCCAACGGCATACCGACCTTCTACGTTGTGTCGCTGGCGCTGGTGCTCGTCGGAGCCGCGCTCGCGCTGGGCGCCTCGGGGGGATCGGTATCCGCGGTCAAGACGTACGCGGATCTCTTCTTCATGGGGGCCGCGTTCCTTCTGCTGGAAACGAAGAATGTCGTCACATTCGCGCTCCTGTTCGGGACCACGTGGTTCGTCAACTCGCTGGTGTTCGCAGCGGTACTGATGTCCGTCCTCGGCGCGATCGAATGGGTGCAGCGCGGGTTGAAGGTGCCTCGCCGCCTGTTGTACGGGTTGTTGTTCGTCTCGCTCGCTCTGACGTGGATCGTGCGGCCGGAGGCGCTCCTCAGCTTGCCGCTCGTGGTTCGCTTCCTCTGCGCGGGTGCGCTCGCCTTCACTCCGGTGTTCTTCGCCAACGTGATCTTCGCCGACCGGTTCCGGGAGACCTCCTCGAGTACCCAGGCCTTCGGCGCGAACCTGTTGGGCGCCATGGTCGGGGGGATCTTGGAGTACGCGGCCATCGTCATCGGCTATCGGCAGCTGACGCTCGTGGCCGCGGGTCTCTACCTCGGAGCCATGCTCCTGATGTGGAAGCGCCGGGGAAGCCCCGAGGTCGCCTGACCGGATCGGTCCTTCACTATCGCTCGAACAAGGGGCGAGACGTGCTGCCCTCCACGATCCTCGCGCGCACGTCGCCACCGATGGGGATGTCGGCTTCCTCGGCCATCGCCACCGCGTCCCCGTTCGCGGCGAGCGCTGCTGCGATCGGATTCGCGCCCCCCGATTCAGCGTAGAGACGGACAACGCCGAACAGGATCGCCGAGTTCGGCCATCGGGTCCTGATCACCACGAGCAGATCCTGGAGCCGGCCCGGGTCTGCAGGGGACAGGTCGATCTGCACCACGTAGGTCTGGTCATCGCGTGCCATCAGGAACTGATTGCCGTTGGTCCCCGATCCGGTTCACGGGGCGCAGGCCTTGCCACGCTGTCGCGCACATCGAATAGGCTGCGGAACATGGCTGAGTGGATGGGCGATGGGGCCGTGGCGGCGGTGAGGGAGGCGGTCGAGGAGGCTCGCACGGCGGATGATGCGCTGGCAGCGATCGCCGACTTCTCCCAGGATGAACTCAGCGTGTCTCGCGCAGGGATACGCATGCGGCGCCGGGGCGCCGACGACGTCATGGTCGCCGCGGTCTGGTCAAAGGTCCCCACGCAACTGGACGCGGGGCGAACGCATCTCGGGTCAGGATCGGTCGGCGAGGTGTTCGACCGCGTCGTTCGCTCGCAGCATGCCGATATCCACCTCGTCGGCGAAGGAGTGGTGCCACTCTTGGAGGAGGGGAACCGCTCGGCGTTGCAGATCCCGTTGGCGCTGGACGGACGGGTGCTAGCGGTCCTCACCATCATGAGTTCGCGCGAGGACGCCTTCCTTCCCGGCGACCTCAAGTTCTACGAACACGTCGGGGAGGCGCTGGCGCCGATCGTGCTCCCGCTCGCTCGCGCGGCGATCGACGGACTCTCCTCACGGGCTTGAACGGATAGGCCGGCCGGATGCGTCGACCACTCGTCCTCATGCTGTTCGCCGCGCTGTTCGTGTCAGAGTTCGGGTGGTCCGGCGTCGCGCCGCTGATCCCGGATCTCCGGGATCGTTTCGGGCTCACCGACACGCAGGCCGGGCTCGTCTTCACGCTCGCGAGCGTAGGGATCCTGGTCGCCTCGCTCCCGGCGGGTGCCGTGAGCCGGCGGTTCTCCGTTCGAACGATGACGCTCTGGGCAATGGGATTCATCTCGGCGGCGAACCTCACGATGGCGATCGCGCGCTCCTTCCCAGTTGTGCTCGGCGGGCGCGTGCTCTTCGGCGTCGGGCTGGGGGCCATGTGGGTCGCGGGCACCGCGTGGATCCACGACGCGGCCGGTGATGATGCGCCTCGCGCGCTCGCCATGACGACCGCGGTCGTCGGTGTGGGCGCGCTGCTCGGCCCCGCGTTCACGGGCTTCTTCGCCGAGCGGATCTCTCTGGGCGCGCCGTTCTGGGTACTCGGCGCTGTGGCGGCCGCGATGACGCTCGCCCTCCTGGCCATGCCGTCGGCCGTGGGCCGGGAGCCAGAACCAAGCCCGCCCCTGGCCGACATGCTCCGCGCCGCGGGAGCAGACCGCATGATGCTCACGAGCATCGTGCTGACACTCGCTGTAGCGATGATGTGGATGACGGCGGACCTCTTGGTCCCACTCCGTCTCGATGCGCACGGGTTCTCGACGGCGGGCATCGGCCTCGCCCTCTCGTTCGCGTCGGTGGCGTTCGTGGCGATGAGCGCGCTCACCGCGCGGCACGCCGATCGCTATGCCACCGTTCGTGTCGCGGCCGCCTGGACGCTGGCGATGGGAGCCGGGATCGCGATCGCCGCGGTGAGCACGTCGACGGTCGGGACGCTCGCGTTCTTGGTGATCGCCGGCGCCTCGTCAGGGGTGTTGATCGCGCTCACGTATCCGCTCGGGGTAGCGGCGGCCCAACGTGGAAAGTTCTCGGTCGCGCTGGTTGGAGCGTTGCTGAACATGGTGTGGGCGGGATCCGGCCTGATCGGGCCGACGGCGGGGGGCGCCGTGTCACAGGCGTTCGGAGACCGGGCCGCGTTCTTCATCCTCGCGGTGATAGCGGTAGGTGCCGCCATGTGGATGTGGCTCCGTCGCGCAGAGGGACAGGTCGCGGCGTAGCCACGCACAACCTGCCGAGGTCCCTCGGTCAGTCGTCGGAGAGCCAGTTGCGCGACTCCCAGGTGTCCGCGGTGATCTCCGCAAGCTCGGCATCCTGCGGGGCGTGCTCGGGGGGAGCGGGAACGGTGACGAGCGCCGGCGAGGGGACGTCGTGGGTCGCCGTAGCCGTCTTGAGAGGAACCGACTCGGTGTCGAGTGACTTCTCGGACATGTGGGCCCTCCAGTCCAGGGGAACAGCACCTTAGTCCCGTCTTCAGCTGTGGGATACCGGCTCAAGGCCTAGGTCGAATCCACCAGGGCGTTCCGCCGACGCCAGCTGCATCGCGATGAACGGTTCGTGACGAGTCTGTGACGGACCCTCCACTTGGTTGTAGTCCCGCACGGACGCCCGTATGGTCGAAGACGACGAGGGGATCTGCCGACCAGACCAACTGGAGGCCGTGTTGCACATCACGTGCGCCACGGTCTTCGCTATTTCCCGGGTCTGAACGGAACCGGGAGGAAGGAGAGCGTGATCATGAAAGCCCCGCTCTACCTATTGATGAAAAGCCAACCGTACGACGACCGTGCCCGCTGCTGCGACGACCGACCGACCTCGGTCACCATCGCCAGGCGAGCTTGGCCGCTCCGGTGGGGCCGGAAGGCCAGGGTCGCCGTTCCGGCAGCCATGGCGGTGCTCCGCCGCCAACTCGCCCAACCGATCGCGGAACGGATCGCGATCGGAACGCCGGTGGTCAGTTCCGGGGGCCGCGAGTTGGGCGTCGTCCGGGAAGTCGTGGTCGAGCTCGGTTCGGGACGGACCTCCTACGCCGTGAGCGATCAGCCGTCTGGCCGTGGGAACGTTCGGCTGCTGCCGCGTGACCTGGTTCGTGCCCATCGGGACGTCGCCGTCGTGGAGGAACACGTGCTGCAGCGACTGGAGCGCCGGATCGCCTAGCCGAGGGGTCATTGGCGGCGTGAGGGCCTAGACCCTTCCGCCACGGGTGGACTATCCTCCTGCTCCCGACGAACGAGGAGCGAGCGTGGACCTCTCATCCGTAACGGCGCGTCTCACCAGGGAGTTCGATGGATCGCTGCCCCCTCAGGCGGTGAGTGAGTGCGTCGAGGACACGGCCACGGCACTGACTCGAGAGGCACGGATCCTGAGCTTCATCCCCTTGCTCGCCGAGCACAACGCCCGAGAACGGTTGCGGGCAACCTTGATGGCTAACTCGTCGGGCGAAGGTGCCGCCACCGTCGCCGGCTAGACGACGACGTCCGTCATTGGTTGATGGCCCTGAGGCGGCAACGATGGCCGGCCACCCATTGACCGTGGCGGGGAACGGGTGATACAGACGGCAAGTGCGAGACGGTGGATCTCGCGAGCTGAACCCAAAGGACGGTGTTCCGAATGGTCAAAGGCATCCTCGAACGTCTCGCCGAAGGTCCGGTGCTGGGTGACGGCGGGTATCTGCTCGAACTCGAGAAACGCGGTTACGTGCAGGCAGGGCCATTCACGCCCGAAGTCGCGATCGAGAACCCCGACGCGCTCGCCCAGCTCCACCGCGAGTTCCTTCGAGCTGGGGCCGAGTTCCTTACGACGATGACCTTCTACGCGAGCGACGAGAAACTCGCGACGGTCGGCCTGCAGGGGAAGGTCGACGAGATCAACCGGAATGCGGTGAGGGTGGCCCGCGAGGTGGCGGCCGAAGGGGACGCGCTGGTCGCGGGAGACCTCTCCCTCACGTGGGCGTACGAGCCGGATGACGCCACTTCGCACGACCGCGTGCGGGCGCTGTTCGACCGGCAGCTCGGCGACATGCTCGATGCCGGCCCGCCGGACTTCTGGGTGGGCGAGACGTTCAGCTATCTCAGTGAGGCGCTTCTGTTCGTCGAACGGGCGAAGGCGACGGGCCTGCCGGTCATCGTCACGATGAGCTTCGAACAGATCGAGCCCCGTTCCTACGAAGGGGACACGCCCGGGGACTGCGCGAAGCGTCTGGCCGACGCGGGCGCTGACGTGGTCGGTGTCAACTGCCTGAACGGCCCCGAGCAACAACTGCCGATCGCGATCGCGATGAAGGCGGCAGTCGGTGGCGCCGTCCCGGTCGCCTGCCAGCCCGTCGCCTACCGGACGACGAACCAACAGCCCGACTTCACGGCAGGCACGAACTTCCCGTACGGGCTCACGCCGATGCAGCTCGCCCGGAGCGAGATGGCCACCTACGCGCGGAAAGCGATGGACGCCGACATCGACGTGATCGGCTCGTGCTGCGGTTCCGTCGCCGAGCACGTCCGCGCGATGGCCAAGGTCATGGGCAAGCTCCCAACCGATGAGCGTGAGTGGAAGTCCGCGACGGGCAAGCCGATGTCCGGATACGAGTACCGCGAGCACTCCGAAACCGAGATCTGACCGACCTCAACCATCGGTATCGTCTCGCCATGTCTTTCAGGCAGCATCTGGTCATCCCGGACGAGTCGGGAACTCGCGTTCTCCTCCTCGAGGATGGCTCGGGGTGGATGCTCCCCTTCCTGCCGGGTGGCGACTGGGTGCGGGTGGAGGGAGCGCAAGCGTGGGCTCGAGATCGACTCGGCCTCGACATCGCGGTCCTGCGGTGCGTGTTCGTCGACCACGACGACGCTGATCAGGAGTCGGGGGACGCCTTCCTATTTGCGGAGTTTCTCGGCGGCGGGGCGCCGCTCACCGGCTCGTGGTGCGATGAGGAGACCGTCTCCGCCCATATGAATAACCAGCTTGGACGGGAGGCGGCCGATCGGTGGTTCACTGAGGCGCGCGAGGGCAGGCCCGCGGCGCTGCAGCCGTGGGAGTACCCCGGGTGGTACGCGGACGCGCGCGGATGGATAGAAACGACCCTTCCCGGAGTGACGAGCGTCGAGCAGTTCTCCACGTGGTCCGTGTCATCGATCCTCCGAACCCAGACTGGCGCGGGTCGCTACTACTTCAAAGCGGCGCCTACCCACTTCCGGCAGGAGGCCGCCGTGACGAAGATGCTCGCCGAACGCTTTCCGGACACGATCCCGGCCCCGGTCGCGATCGACGCCGAGCGAGGTTGGCTTCTCACAGGGGACTTCGGCGACGAGCTGGCCTCCGGCAAGGGGGCGGCGGTGGCCGACGGGGCGGTGGACGCACTTGTGGCACTCCAGCGACGGAGCGCGGTCGATGTCGATGCGCTGCTCGAGGCGGGGTGCGCCGACCGGCGGGTGGCCGCGCTGGCGACCCAGATCGAGGAACTTGCCGGCGATGGCGCGGCGTGGCTTTCGAGCGAGGTCCTCGTCCAGCTTCGATCGGCATTGCCCCGATTCGTCGACCTCTGTGAGGAGGCGATGGCGTCCCCGGTTCCGGACACGTTGGTGCACGGCGACTTCCACTGCGAGAACGTGGCCCTTCGTGGGGAGCGATACCTCATATTCGATTGGACGGACGCGTGCGTCGCACATCCCTTCTTCGACATGGCGATCATCCTTCGGGATGCGGAACGCGACCCGGATCCCTCGCCGCGCGGCCGTTGGCGTGATCGGTACCTGTACGGGTGGCGGGACCTGGTGGAGGGTGAGGAAGCGATCAACTGGTTCGAACGGATAGAGCCCTTGGCTGCGATGCACCAGGCGATCAGTTATCGAAGGCTCTTGGAATCGCTGGATCAAAGCGAGCGTTGGCAATTCGGCTCGGCGCTGGAGGATTGGGTCGTCCGAGCGCTGCGGGCACCCGCGATGTCGGTTTGAGTTCGGCTGCGGGTGAGCCTGCCCATCGGGACGCGGTTGAGACGGTGACGTGGCTAGTTGGCGCCGGCGAGTTCGGGCACGTCGTCGAGCTCG
>JAXDJY010000086.1:0-3167 GCA_034667445.1 Actinomycetota bacterium
GTTGCCCGGCTCACCGTCCAGATCTCGGCAGGCCGGCGCATCAATTGAGGACTGCGAACGGCCGCATACGCGCGACCGGCTTGACGATGTCGTTGTTCACCAGGATCGAGATGCCCTCGTCAACGCCTCGGTTGTCGAGGTGCTGAACCACGGTGGGCTCCGGCTGGTTGTACCGAAAGCGGAGCGTTGTGCGCCCATCGGGATCCGCCACCGACAACCCGCGGCTGGCGAACTCCTCGATGATGCTTCCCGTGCCATGGCAGGCCGAGTACAGAGACTCGGCGGAGCCGTCTGACCCGACGCACAGGTAGGAGCAGGTCCGGTTGGTGCCGGGAACCAGGATCGCCTGGCCGGTCTGACTGAATATGGGATGACCCGCCATTCTTGCCGCGGGATATGCCCGTACGGTGTTGTGGCGGTGCACCACGGCGGTCCTGCCTGCAACCTCCTCTTCATAGATGGAGTTGTGCGGCGAGTCCACGACGAGCGAGAGATCCTTCACCCCGAACAGCTCGCGGACGAGCGATGCGAGGTTCGCATACGTCGCCGCGCGGAACGCGAATCCGTAGTTCATCGCACCCACGTTGGCGAGCATCAGCCTGCGACCCTCGTCGGTTTCCACGTCGACTCCCGGCGCCTCGTCGCGGAAGTAGAGCGAGAACCGCTCACGGAGCTGCGCAAGCGAACGCGCGGACGCCAGGTGGAAGAGCGGCTTCTGCACCGCCATCTCGAGTCGGAGCGGCTTGGAGAGCTTCTTCCGCCGGACGAACAGCCGTCCGACCTGGCCCGTGAGCAGACCGCCACCCGCGTGATATTGCAGCGTGAGCTGGCCCTCCGATACGCCGAGGCGTTCCGCCGCGACCGGATCGAAGATCTCCTCCACCTGCTGCAGCTCAACGAAATGGTTGCTCGGACCGACCGTCCCGAACCGCATCCGGGCCGCCTGCCACGACAGCCACGGAAGATCGCGCTCCATCTGCGCAGCGCCGCCCCACGGCTCGGGGTCGACACATCCATCCTCCTCGATACGTTCGAGCGCCGACGCCTCGATCCCGTAGCGGTCCACGCCGAAGCCGGCGCCTTCGACCGCCGCGCGAACGGCGTCGCGCCGTGTCAGTTCTTTGCGCCATCCCGGCGGATCGGGGTACCGCGTTCGCACGGCGTCGAAGAACCTCGTAACCGCCGCGGTGGTCGGCGGCTCCATGTCCAACGCCAGCAACGCCATGCCGCAGTTCACCGAGGCACTCGTAAGCGTCGGCCGGATCGTCCCGGAGGTCGCAACCGCGATGCTGGAGGGCATCTCCATGTCCGACTTGTGGTGGAAGTCCGGAAGGACGACGGGTGGGGCCACCAGATCCGTGTTGGCAAGGTCCCGTTCGAGCAGGTCCAAGACGTCACGGTCCGCCGGCAGGTCCACCCCATCGAAGACCCGCGGAAGGACTCGTTCGGTACCTATACCTGCGATGAGCTCAAGGTCCACGCTGGCTGCTCCCATCGTTCGAGGACGGCGCCGAGGTCGGCGTCGAGTGCGGAGGCAAGCTCGACCTCAAGGCAAGGAAGGGAGCGCGCGAACGCTCCCGCGATGGCGGCGACCGGTGGATGCGATGGCCCGATCCCAGTCCCGAGCGCCAAGGTCGCAGCGAACGGCCAGAACCGGCGGAGTTCGCCCGCGGCATAGGTCGAGGCCACGAGCCACTTCGCCGCATGTTCGGCGGAGGTAGCGCGCACCCGCGTTTCCGGCCCTTGACGCAGGATCACGATCCGATCCGGGGCGAGCGAGTCGACGCGGTTCGGAAGGGGGCTCTCCCGGCGACCGTGCGGCATCGCGCGGCCGGTCCCCCCTTCGCTCCGCATGGGTTCGACCACACCCCATACACGGTTGCCGTCACCCACGACGACGTTGTCGCTGACCACCTTGCCGCCGGCGGCGGCGGTGCGGATCGCGACCGTCGTCTTCCCGGCGCCGCTCGGACCGACGATCAGCGGGCGATTGCCGTTCGAGTCGACACCGCCGGCGTGCAGCGGCGCGACACCCTTCGTCGCCGCCCACCACATCGCCGGGTAGGAGATGAGCGCGCTCCTGGTGAGCAGCAGCGCCCTCGACCGGTCGGCCGATGCCAGCGCGCGGGTACGCAGCGGCGGACGCCGCCGGTACGTGAACGTCGGGATCGCGTTCTCGATGCGGAGCCACAGGTCGAAGCCGGCCGTGCACACATCGCGCACGACGACTTCTCCGTCGAGCTCCCACGCATCGCGCGCGAGCGAGCGCCACCCCTTCGTGGGGAAGGAGTGCCGTCCGTCTTCCACCACCACCCGGATGCTCGGCTTGCGGGGCAAGCCGAGCGAAGCCGAGGCGGCCTCGCGCAGGACGTGAGCGACCGCCGGGAGATCGGATCGGAATCCGATCGTCTCTCCTGCGGTCGTCAGGAAGCCCTGGTCGGGGCGTTCCTCGGTCACGCCGCCCCGCCCGCCAACTGCAGTGAGCCGTTGGCTTCCGGGATGACCGTGACCGCATCCTGCAGCTGCAGCGCCTTGATGTTGCTGTAGCGGGGATCGTTCGTGTCGCCGATCCCCCCGCGCTTGAGTTCGTCGCGGATCTCGATGATGCCGTCCATGAGCGAGTGCTGTGCGACGAACCCGACCTCATCGCGGATCCGGCGGAACGACACGCGGTAGTTGGCCTCCACACTCGCCGGGGGAGCAACGTTCATGTGCGTGCCGGGAACGGCCTCGACCACCATGGCGCCGAGGTCGACGAGCCGGTGGTTCTCCGAATCAGATCCGACGTTGTAGACGCGGTAGCCCACGACGTCCTCAGGTGCCTCGAGGCACGCGATGATCGCATCCGCGCCGTCCGCGACATGGAGGAACGGGCGCCACTGGTCCCCGCCGAAGATCGAGATCTCCCCTTCCGCGACCGCCTTCGCGACCAGTGCGTGAGCGACCAGGTCGAACCGGGGCCGCGGAGAGGCGCCGAAGAAAGTGCCGAACCGGAGCACCGTCGGGAAGAATCCCGGGCTGTGCGTGGACAGGAGCACGTCCTCCGACCCGAGCTTCGTAGCCGAGTAGAGCGAAACGGGTTCGACCATCGACTCCTCATCCAAGAGGTCGTCGCTCGCCCCGTACACACCGCACGAGGACGCGAAGATCAGACGGCGGATGCCCAG
>JAXDJY010000087.1:0-4570 GCA_034667445.1 Actinomycetota bacterium
GCGTTGAAGACATCCTCGGCTACACGCCCCGCGAATGGCTCGCCGGATCGAACTTCTGGGCCGACCACATCGTGCCCGAGGATCGCGAGCGCGTCCTCGAGCAGTTCGTGCGTGCCATCACCGAGGGCGGCAAGCTCGACATGGAGTACCGGTTCCTTGCCAAGGACGGATCGGTGGTCTGGCTCCGCGACCTCGCCCATGTCGTGAAGGACATCGACGACACGCCGGTACTCATCCGCGGCCTGATGGTCGAGATCACCCAACAGAAGGCCACCGAGTTGGAGCGTGCGGACGCGGAGATGCGGTTCCGCCGCGTCGTCGAACGTATCCCGGCGATCGTCTATCTCGAGTCGGTGAACGCCGATGCCGAGGGCGCCGGCGAAACCATCTACGTCAGCCCTCAGGTCGAAGCGATCATGGGGTTCACGCCGCAGGAATGGCAGGAGGACCCGGTGCGGTGGGCGCGCCAGTTCCATCCGGATGACCGGGAACGCGTGCGAGAGCTCTACCTGGCCTCGAACGTGACCACCGAGCCGTTCACCTGCGAGTACCGGATGTTCGCGAAGGACGGCCGAACGCTGTGGTTCCGGGACGAAGCGGTCCTGGTGCGCGATGAGACCGGCGCGCCCGAACTCTGGCAGGGGATCATGTTCGACATCACGGGTGAGCGCGAGTCGGAGGCACGCATCCGCGAAACCGAAGAAAGGTACCGCAACCTCGTCGAGACGCTCCCGGCGATCGTCTACTCCGAAGACGTCACCGGCGCCGGCCTGCAGATCATGTACATCAACTCGCGCGTGGAGGAACTGCTGGGCATCTCCCAGGACGAATGGCTCGCGGATCCGGGGATCTGGCTGGAAGCGATCCATCCCGATGACCGCGACGAGGTGGACCGCGTTAACCGGGAAACCGAGCTCAGCGGAGACCCGTTCACCATCGAGTATCGGATGTATGCGCGGGACGGCAGGGTCCTCTGGTTCCACGATGAGGCCGTGCTCGTGCGCGACGAGAACGGGAACCCCCGCTACTGGCAGGGCGTCATGACCGACATCACCCCGCGACGGGAAGCAGAGGCCCAGCTCGCGGAGGCCGAAGCCAGGTACCGGGCGCTGGTCGAGCAAACCCCGACCATCACCTACATCGACGCGATCAGCGGACCGGTGAGCACCCTCTACATCAGCCCGCAGACCTCGGCGATCCTCGGCTACTCCCCCCAGGAGTGGTACGACGATCCAGATCTATGGGCCAAGATCGTGCACCCGGATGACGGCGTGCGGGACTCGTACGCGACAGCTGAAGGGGCGCCCCAGGACTCGGTCTACCGGCTCATCGCGAAAGACGGCCATGTGGTCTGGGTCCACGACCAAGCCCGACTCATCAGCGACGACGTCGGTCAGCCGAAGTACTGGCAGGGGGTGCTGGTCGACATCACCTCGCAGAAGCGGGCGGAGTCACTGGAGCACGACCTCGCGTTGGAACGAGAATCTGCGGACCATCTCCGAGCGCTGGACGAGATGAAGAACACGTTCCTCCAGGCCGTCTCCCACGACCTGCGGACGCCGCTCGCCGCGATCCTCGGCTTGGCGGTCACCCTGGAACGCGGCGACGACGTTGGCCTCGATGCCGAAACATCGCGCGAGCTCGCGGGGCGGATCGCCCAGAACGCCAGGAAACTGGAACGGATCGTGAACGATCTCCTGGACCTCGACCGCCTCTCCCGTGGTCTGGTTGAGCCGGTGCTTCGTCCGACCGACGTCGGTGCCCTGGTCCGGGCGCTGGTCGAGGAGTCCGATCTACTGAAGAGCAGGAAGATCCATCTCGATGTCGCTCCCGTCGTCGTCCCCGTCGACGGCGCGAAGGTAGAGCGGATCGTGGAGAACCTCATGGGCAACACGGCGAAACACACACCCGCTGAAGCCTCGGTGTGGATCCGCGTCGAAGCCGTTCCCGACGGCGTCTGCATCCTCTTCGAAGACGACGGTCCTGGCGTCCCGGCCGAACTTCGCGAGCAGATCTTCGAGCCGTTCCTGCAGGGAGCGAGCCCCTCGAGCCACGCACCCGGCGTCGGCGTGGGACTCACACTGGTAGCGCGGTTCGCCGAGATCCACGGCGGCCGGGCGTGGGTCCAGGACCGAGATGGAGGTGGCGCGTCCTTCCGTGTGTTCCTTCCGTCAGAACCGGTGGTGCCCGTCGAGGAGGACGAGGACGAGCATCAGGTCATCGTCCTCGACGAGGACACGACTCAAGCGTAGGACTCTGATCACTCCACCCGCTGGAGCCGGCCGCTCACGTGGATCACCATCGGCACCTGATCCATCGCCATGTCCACCTCGTAGGTGAGGGAGTCGCCATCCACCTGATACCGCCGCGCCAGGCCGGTGACGGCGTCTCCCGACGGCGTCCGTCCCATCGACGTGCTGGTGAACGCGACCGCACCGCCGGCGACCGTGCCCGTGGCGATCTCGGTGATGCCGAGCGGGTGCGCGAGCGCGAGTTCGACCTGCCCCGGATCCACGCCCGGTCGGAGGAAGCCCCGTTCGAAGTGGAGGGGGGATCCATCTTCGGTCGCCCAGCTGCGAGCCGAATACAGGAGGTATGGCTCGCCCACCGACTCGAACACCATCTCTTCGCCGTAAGTGAACGGTTCGATGGTCGGATAGGTTCCGTGACCTTCGCCCTGCCACCGGCCGATCAACGCCGCGAGCGGCGCGATGTCGTCGTGGATCGCGGGCCCCATGTGAGCGAACCTATCAGGAGACCGGGCGGTCGGGACGTTAGTCCCCCGGACGCTCGAGCCGCTCGGCGATGGACCGCTGGAGTTCGCTGAAGTGCGAGTCGATCGCCGCCTGGAGGCGCTGCTGCTGGACCGCAAGCTCGTCGTGGATCCCCTCGAGACGATCGAGACGAGCCGGGTCCACCGTCGCGATGCGGTCGATGACGCCGTCCAGCTCGGACTCCAGATGGCTCAGGCGCTCCGACAGCGCGGCGAGCCTGGCATCTGCACCCAGCGTGCTGGCGGGATGCAACGGGGTGACCGGAGCGACGTGGCCTTCGCTCTCGTCGGAGATGACCTCGAGCAGACGCTCCTCATCAGGCTCGACGGCCACGGTCAGATCATCCTCAACCACGGAGAGCGCCTCCGTGTCGGCCTCTGTCTCGGTCTCGAGTTCGTGCGTCTTCAGGCCATCCTCGGGCATATTCACGAACACGGGCCCGGCATCCGGCACCCGGACCACTTCCTGTGGTTCGTCGGTGTGGACGGCGGTCTGGGTTGTGGTGTCCTCGCCTCCGTCTCCGCGCAGTCTCGCCTGCAGATCGAGCAAGCTGGTCACAACCTCTTCGTGCGCCGTTTCTTCGCTCACCGAGCACTCCTCTAGGGATGGTAGGGGCGGGTGGAACCGAGGCTCATGCTACGCCTGGGCAGGGACCTGGGTAAACCCTCCATCCGGTACCTTTCCTGCGTCGTGATATCCGTCGTTCGGCTGAATGTCACTCCGGTCAAGGGGCTCGCGCTCTCGCATCCCGGCGAGGTGCTGCTCACGCCGATCGGGGTCCCCGAGAACCGGCGCTTCTTCATGGCCGATCCGAATGGCGCCTTGGTCTCGGCCGAGCGGTTCGGGCCCATGCAACAGGTCCACGCCGATCTCGACACCGTGGAGGACCGGCTCACTCTCACCTTCCCGGACGGGACCGTCGTGTCCGGTAACGCCTCAGCGGGCGGTTCAGCGGTCTCGACGGACTTCTATGGCCGTCTCGTCCCCGCCCACGTGGTGCCCGGCCCCTTCGCCGCGGCGTTGTCCGACTACACGGGGCTCTCCGTCAGACTCGTCCGGACGGACGCGCCGGGTGACGGCAGCGATGTGCATCACCTCACGCTCGTATCGCGTGCGTCGGTCGCAGAGTTGGGACGGGCGGGCGGCGCGAGCGGAGACATCGACGCCGGGCGATTCCGCATGCTCCTCGAGCTCGATGGGTGCCGCCCCTACGAAGAAGACACGTGGGATGGCCGGTTCCTGCGGGTCGGTGCAGCGACCGTTCGGGTCTGCGGTCAGGTTCCCCGATGCGTGATAACCACGCAATCGCCGAAGACCGGGCTGAAGGACTTCGACACGCTCAAAGTGCTGGCGACATCGCGGGGCCGCATGGCGGGCGGCGCCGGGCTTCCCTTCGGGATGTACGGCGAGGTCGAACATCCCGGGTCGGTGCGCGTGGGCGATCCTGTCAATCTTCTCCCGTGATCTGGCCGTTGGTGGTGTCGGGGGCGAACCGAAGGGTGAACCTCGAGCCTCCGTCGGGGCGCTCCGCATACTCGAGCTCTCCCCCGTGCAGACGCATCACACGCCGTCCCAAGAAGAGTCCGACCCCAAGGCCTTCGTGTCCTCGGGTATCGCTCGAGTCGACCTGTGTGAACAACTCGAAGATGTGTTCGCGTTCCTCGGAGGCCACGCCGGGCCCGTGGTCCGAGACGCAGATCCGCATCCCGTCGGCGCCGTCTTGGAACCCGATATCGATCGGCTGCCCGTTCGCGTAGTCGAGGGCATTCTCGATGACGACACCCAACGCCTGCGCG
>JAXDJY010000088.1:0-3190 GCA_034667445.1 Actinomycetota bacterium
ACCATCCCGACGAGCGTCCCCTTGGCGCCCCAGCCCGTCACACCGACGACGACGATCAGTGAGGCGCTCCCAGCGAGGGTGGCTGCGGTCGTCCGGTAGCGCGCCGGATAGGTCAGACGGATCTCAAGGGTCCGGTAGAGCCCGGCAACGGATGCGGCGGCCACGGCGAGGGCTCCGGCGAGCAACCAGTGCACGTTCCCAGGTAGGGGAGCTGTCGAGTGCTCCACGGTACTCAACACGCCGGCGCCGACCGCGGCCATCGCGATCACGAGCGGCAGATGAGGTAGAGCCACAATTGGGTTCTGCGCGGCGTGGGGGCGTGGTTCGACACAAGATCGAAGTAGATCCACGCGGCCACCGGCACATTCGGCGATGTCGACGACTTAGCCAGGAACCTCGCTACCGAGCTGATGACGATCGAGGAAGTGCCGGACATCCCGATGTTCCTGAAGAACACGGCCGCATTCGTGCACGAACTTCCCTCGTCGGGGTTGTCCAACGTCGACGGCGACAGCACCTATGTTCGCGTCCAAGTCCTCACGAACGCCGGTGCACTCGATCGGGATAAGCAGCTCGCAGTTGTGAGCCGGCTCACGGCTCTCGTCGCGGACGCGGCCGGGGACCCGTCGCTCGCCGACCGTACCTGGGTCCTCTTAACGGAGGCGCCCGATGGCGGGTGGGGACTTGCCGGGCACGCCAACACGAACGAGGAACTCATCGCTGCGGCTCGTGCGCAGATCGCTGAACTGCAAGCCCAGAAACGGGACGAGTAAGCGTTCAACAACCGCGTTCGCGAGGATGCCTCAGGATCTACACGCGTATCCGACCTAGGGCGAGCTGTGTAGCGACCATCCCCTGCATTCGGCTCTTGTGGCGCGAACAACCGACAACGGATGATGGCTGCAGATCATGGCAACGGCGCGGATCGTTGCCTGAGCAGCCGAATCTTTGGACGGAGGGCGCAAGATGAAGAAGCGGAAGGCGATAACGATCACCGCGCTGGTGAGCATGGGACTCGTGCTCGCGCTCGCGGTGTCTGCGCTGGCACTCGATCAAGTGAACGGTACCGGCGTCACCCACAACGGGGGGAGCCTTGGGTTCAACGCGAAGGCCGACCTCACGGGGAACCTCGACTATCACTCGCCCGACGGCGCCATCGCGACCGACGGGACCACGCCGGTGGACATCGACGTCCACTGCAACGACTACTTCCTCTACCGCGAGAAGCTCACGGGCACCCCAGACCCGATCTACCCCTACGTTCGGGTTCGGTCCAAGACCTGCATCGACAAGGTGTCGGGCGCTGCCGTGGTCGTGCAGGGTGAGTTCGTCGATCGCGGTGAACCGGGCACGAACGACACGGCGCGGCTCCTCTTCTGCTGGACCGGCCCGTGCAAGACGTCGACCGCGTTCTACATCGACGGCGGCAAGATCCAGAAGGGCAACGTCCAGATCCACACTGACCCAACAGCCCCGGAAACCCAGCTGGTGGTGGACACGCCGACGGCATGATCCTGGTTCGCTGAGTCAACCGGATCCACGGGAGGGGACCCGAGCGCGAGCGCTCGAGGTCCCCTTTCCGTCCAGGAAGGAAGAACGGGAGATATGAGCCGAAGAGCGCTTGCCGGGACGGCGTCCTTCGTGATCCTCCTCGCCCTGGTAGCTCCGATCCCGGCTGCGTTGGCCGACGGCGGATGCGGCGGAGACCTGTCCGCGATGGGGATCCCGGTGAGCGTCAAGAGCGTCGACGGACTCGCCGCTGTATCCACCACCGACGTCTGGGGGCTGGGGACCTCGCTCGGCAACCCGTCGACAGCGGCTGCCATCCACTGGGACGGGAGCGTGTGGTCCTCGGCCCCCGTGCCGTCGGTCCCGGGAGAGGCGGAGTTTAATGCCGCGGCGGCCGTCTCATCCACCGAGGTCTGGGGGGTCGGTTCGCTCCTGGCGAACGGCCGATACACGCCGCTGAGCGAGCACTGGGACGGATCGAGTTGGCAGGCGGACGCTCTGCCGAAGCTCCCCGGCCAGAATGCCTCGCTCGTCGATGTCACCGCCACGCTGTCCGGGGATCTGTGGTCCGTCGGCTTCGCGGCCAGCGGTGCGAAGCGGCTCCCCGTCGCACTACATCGAGACGGCGCCGCGTGGGCGAGCGTCGCGGTTCCGAACGGCGGGTCCAAGAGCAACGCCTTGCTGGGCGTTGCGGCGGCGAGCGCGCACAGCGTCTGGGCCGTCGGGTATGCATCGAAAGGCGCAGGCTTCCGCACGCTTGTCGAGCACTGGGACGGCGCGAGCTGGTCCGTCGTATCGGCCCGCAACCCCGGTCGCATCGAGAACGTGTTCACCGACGTCGCGGTGGGACCGGATGGGATCGTGTGGGCGATCGGCTACCAGGTGACCGGAATCATCACGTCACCTCTGGTCGAGCGGTGGAACGGCGTGGCATGGAAGTCGATCGCAACGCCGGAGACGGGCAGCCCCGTCTCGCTGCTGCGTGACATCGCGTTCTCCGCGGACGGGACGGCGTGGGCCGTCGGAACCGCGCAGGATCCGGTCTCGGGCACCAACCTGCCACTGTCGATGCACCTGGGCGGCGGGGCATGGGCGGTCGCCCCCACCCCGGCTGGCAGCGCTGGCGACACGAGCTTCGGGTCCGTCGCCTTCGTCCCCGGCACCGCTGAGGTGTGGGCCGGCGGCCGAGCCGCCTTCATCGGGCACGCCTGCGGCGGGTCACCGTCGGTCAGCCCTCCGGCCTCCCCGTATACACCGGTCGCGGGTGCGGCGGGGACACCCCACCTCGTACCGGCCGGTGCGGACCTGATCGCACCGCTTCCTCAGCACGCCGCTCTCGCCGTCACCAGCCAAGACGTCGCGGCCGCCGCGGGGATCGCAGAGACGACGAAGACATTCGGGGCGGCCGTCGGAGACACGAACGGGGACGGCGCTCCGGACATCGTCCTCGGGCGACATCAGACGCCGGCCCACCTCTATGTCAACCAAGGGGGAACGTTCACGGAACCCAACCCGTCCCTGTTCCCGGCGAGGGACCGGCATCAGTGCGCGTTCCTCGATGTGCAGGGCGACGGGCTCCAGGACATCATGTGCGTGAGTGGCGCCGACGGCGGGACGGAGATCAAACGGAACGAGTTGTGGATCCAGCAACCGGGCGGCCCTTTCATCGACGAGGCCGCAT
>JAXDJY010000089.1:0-5542 GCA_034667445.1 Actinomycetota bacterium
CGGGCGTCACACCGACCTGAACGTGCTGCCACCCCGTTGACGCGGCGATCGTAGGAGTCGGAGCGCACCGATCGGGGCCGTCTTCCCACAGACATACCCGCGCCGGCAGCCCCTGCAACGTGCGCGCATCGAAGCTCAACTCGTAACTCCCACCCGCAACGAACCCCGCGACCGGAGCACTCACGCACGCAGAGTGCCGCTGGGCGGTCAGCCGCACCCCGGGTGTCGGTTGCCCGGGGAGGGACCGAGCGCCCAGTCCAGCCTCCTGGATGGAACGGGCGTCGTAGGCGTGACAATCCTGCACGGCGAACGGGAGTGGCGCTAGGGATGCCGGCGCTCGCGTATCGAGTCGAAGCCCATGCACCCCCGCCGACACCTCCACCGTGGCCGACCTGGGAAGTGTCACCTCAACCTTCCTGCTCTCCACCCGTCTGATCGGCTGCAGAGCAACGGACCGGTAGTCCGTGCGGGTCGATATGCCGCCCGGCGTATCGCCGTCTGCATAGAGGAAGAGCGAAAGGTTGTTCGCCTGGAGGTCGGGGGTGACGACAGCTCGGTAGGTGTGCCAGCCGGGGGATGGATCGAGCGGCGGGATGGGTGCGCAGCGGCTGATCGCCTCCTCCCAAAGACACGCGCGAGCGGGCCTACCTGCGAGCGAGCGATAGTCGAAACCCACCAGGATCGGCTCGTCGTGGCTGCGCACGGATGTGCGTTCACTGACGCAGGCCGTATGCGTCCGAGCGGTGAGTTCGATCCCTTTCGCCTTTCCCGGCAGGGGTCCCGCGGCGATCCCTGCCTGTTCGATCGTCCGCCCGTCGTAGGCGTGACAGTCGTGGACAGACGTCCCACCCCGCAGAGCGAGCGGTTCGCCCGAGGGACTCCAGAGGGTCAATGTTCCCGAGCGGGGAAATCCCAACACCGCCGTTCCGGCCTGGACCGGCGTGATCCCGGCTTCAGAACTCACGGCCGCGATGTGCGTCGAACCCGGCACCGGGATGTCGGCGAGCCTCCCACCCAACACTGCGCGCGTATCCAGGTGCACAGTCGTCGCGCGCTCCAGCACCAACTCCGAGTGTGACCCGGACCTCCGAACGCTCACGTGGAGCAGCTGCGGGGCTACGAGCCGTGGGGTGAGGCTCAGTGGGGCGCCATCCGACGCGAAGGTCGTCACCGCGGCGCCGGGGTCGGCAACCACCGCGGGCCGCGAGCCCACCGATGTTCCTGAAGTGTCGCTGATCAATGTGGTTCCCGCCGGAACACTCGCGGACGCGATGGCCAGGTCGGCGGGGTCGTTGGCGTTCACACCCACCGGCTCCCCACCCGCGATGAGTGGATCCGGACCTCCGGGTTGCGTCGACCCGGCATCGAACCGGTAGAGATCAGCCACACCGAAGGATCCGTCCGGATGCACGTCGGACGTGGACGCGAGCGTCGTGGTGAGCTGATCGGTCGAGACGAAGTGGCGATGCGGGAACGTGGGGTCGAGGTCGTGCCGGACGATCAGATACGTCACGCCCAAGGACTGCAGCAAGGAAGGAACGGCAGCCCGGTCGCCCGTCACCAGCGCCGTCTGCAACTGCTTGACGGTGGCGCCGAACGCGGGCACGTCCCCGTAGTAGGAACCGGGGAGCGATTGGATGGTCGGCCGGGCGAGCAACGAGCGAGGAACCTGATCCACGCCGTAATACCCCCACGTGGTCGGAACTTGATAGAAATCGTCGAGTGGAAGTACCAGCGCCTTGCCCCGGTCGGGAGCCGAGTTGAGCTTGGCAGCCAGATCGGTCCACCCCGACGGCAGGGACACGTGGGCCGAGGGAAGCACGGGCCGCGAATCAGGGATCACCTGACCGGTCCACATCGGATAGGAGAAGCCCATCGCCCCGAGCGCGAGGACGCTCACCGACGCCATGGTGAGTGCACGAGGGGTTCCCGAGGACTTTGCGATGAACCGCGCGGCCCCTTCGATGGATATCGCTGCCAGGACCGCGTAGACCAAGACCAGCATCGGGCCGAGTTTGCTCATCGGCTCACGCAGGAGCCACATCCCCGGAAGGTGGTCGTAGAGGAAGAGGTTCGCGCCTGAGAACGGCGCGTGCAGCCCTTTCGCCAGGAAGATGAGCGCGACGGCGGCACCGACGAGCACGATCGCACTACGGCGCGCCCGCGTCCGGGCAAGGATCGGTGCCGCGAACGCCAGCCCGGGCAGCCCGAACCGCAGCGGACCCCAGATCGATCCGTCAACCGAGGCAGCGTAGGGGAAGTATTCGGGGTAGGCCCAGCCCCAGTGGCCGTCGAGGCTCGCGACGTTCGCCGGACTCAGTCGCACCTGGGTCCAGGACCAGGCGAGGACGTTCGTTTGTGCCTGGACGACGTAGCCGACGCCTTGGCTCAACAACGTGAATCCGTACGGGACGGCCCACCAGGCGTTCAGGATGAGTGCCCACGGCAGGGCACGGAGGAGATATCTGAGCACCGCGCGCGTCGCCCCTTTGCCGAAGAACAGGTTGGCCGAGAGCGTCAACCCCGCCACCCAGAGCATCACGATGGCGAGGAGTGGCGGATTGATGGCGAGGTAGGCGCCGAATACCGACACGCCGGCAAGCGCGACGGGCGCAGGCGCGCGCCCACGCGCGGCCCGCACGACGAGGCCTCCCGCCACGGCCATGATCGCGATCGACCATAGGGGTAGCGGATTGGGCAGATGCTGCAGCACGAAGGGGTTGAAGAATGCGATCAAGCCGGCGGCCGCCCTGGCGAGGGGCCGCTCCACGAATCCCGAAACGAACCAGATGACGCCGGCAACGGCTGCCAGGGCGAGGAGCGAGTAGAACCATCGCTGGGCGGTCATGGGCGAGGCGCCGGTCAGCCGGGAGAACCAGAGCGTCGCCAGTTCCGGCCAGCGCGCGAGCGGCTGGAAGGAAGGGGATCCCGCTCCGGAGAGAGAGTGGCCCCAGATGGTCGAGAGCTCGGCCGAAAGGTTCGTGCGGATGAACGGAGCGACGTCCCCCGTCGCGATGAAGGTGCCCGCATGGAACCACGTCTGGGTGGCGAGCATCGCGAGGAGTGACGCGACTGCATACGGGACTCCGGCGCGGAACCGCGTGGCGACGGCCTGTACCCGAAGCCGAGGTTGCGCCTCACTCCACGGCAGCGAGACCTGCATCGAGATCGACCCCCCCGCTGATCGTTATCGGTGCCGGGCGGACGCGCTCGCGCACCAATCGCATGAGGATCTCCGCCGTTGCATCCCACGAGAAGCATCCGGCCCATCGTCGGGACTCCGCCCGCATCTCTTCGTAGCGAACGGGATCCGAGAGCATCTCGACTGCGCGTTCGCCGAGCCCGCGAGGTTCGCCCGCGGGAGCGAGGAGCCCGGTGCGCCCCGGGCGGATCGCGTCGCGGATGCCGGGCGCGTCGTAGCCGACCGCGGGGGTACCGACGCCGTTCGACTCGGTGATCACGAGGCCCCACCCCTCCCGGACGGACGGCACCAGGAGGCAATGGGCTTGCGCCATCCGGCCGAACAGCTCGTCGCGGGAGAGCCGGCCGAGGAACTCGACGCCCGGGGGGGCGCCGGCCCGCAGCTCTTCCTCGAGCACGCCGCGGCCGATCATCCAGAGTCGGGCGTCCGGGAGATGCCTGCGGATCGTCCGGAATGCCTCGATGGCGTGGTCGGGCCGTTTGTTGGCGGACAGACGCCCGACGAATGCGAAGGTCGGCGTGCCCTCCTTCTCCAGGTGCCCCACCGGCGGTGGGTCATCTCGCCCTTCGAGCACGACACGGACGTCGCGTAACCCCAGCCGGTCGAGGTCCGCCATCGTCGAGCCGGACACCGTTGCCATCGTCACGTCGCGGTACATGCGGAGCAGACGCGGTTCGATCATCCGGCCGACCATCGCGATGGGCCTGGACACCTCCGCGTCCCATACGTCCTCGGCGAGTTGATGGATGAGGCCGAGCGTCGGCGGGAGGTCGTCCTGCCACAGCGGCGTCAGCATCGGAAGCGTGTTGACCTCGTCGATGATGGCGTCGTACCCGGAGAGACGGGCGAGTTCACGCTGCACCCGGAGGTGATAGGTGCCGTGGCGCAGGTTACCGATGCGGATCACGCGAACCCCATCGATGACCTCCGAGGGCCGTGACCCGCGGAACCTCGAGGTAAGGAGTGTCACTTCATGACCCCGCGCCACCCAGCGTTTCGCGACCTCGTGGGTGAATACCTCGGCGCCGCCGGCCTCCGGATTGGCGATGTCCCGCCAGTTGAGGAACAGCACCCGCAGCCGTCCGTCCTCATCATGCGCAGGGATCACGCGGGAGACCGGCAGTTCGATCACGTCCGCTATCGGCGCCGGAGCGGATGAGCCGATCACCGGCTGCGCGTATGTGTTCAAGAGGTAGCGGCGATAGAAGATCGCGAGCGTCTGGGACATTATGCGGATCGGCGTGCGCAGGTTCATCTGGCTGGTGAAGCCGTAATCGATGCGGATGGGCGCCTCGAACACGCGGACGAAGCCGAGCTGCTTGGCCACCACGAGCATCTCGAGATCGAAGGCGTACCCCTCCTCCCTCATGAGCGGCAGGACGTCGAGGAGCACCTCACGGCGAACGAGCTTCATGCCCGTCTGCGTGTCGCGGACATTCACGCGGAACAACACCCGGGTCAGCTTGTGATATGTCCAGCTCAATACCCGTCGAACCAGCGGGTACTCGATCTCGGACAGCGGATGCCGCTTCGACCCCAAGATGATGTCCGGCTGATACAGATCCATCAGCGTGAGGAACGGCCGGAGCGCCTCCGGGCTGATGTCGCCGTCGGCGTCCATGAACGCGACGTAATCGCCGCTCGCCGCGGAGAGCCCCACGCGGAGTGCGTGTCCCTTCCCCGCGCAATCCGCATATTCGATCACCTGTACGCCGCGGTCGGCGAACGTGTTAGCGATCCGTACCGTTTCATCGGTGCTCCCGTCGCTCACGACAACCACTTGATGCGCACCGATCTCATCAAGCTCGGCGAGCGCCGTCTCGAGCACCCCCGTGAGCCCCGGGCCTGCGTTGTGACACGGGAGCACGAGACTGACGCGGACCCGTCCGGGTGGTCCCGAGACCGAACGGAGTGGAGCGGCCACCCGTGCGCTTCGGGTCGCCACGATGGCAGCGTGGGCGAGCATCGCCGTGACGACGGCGCTGACCGCCACCACAACACCAACCACCTCGCCCGCCGAGTGGTGGAAGATCGCGATAAGGACCGCCTCTGCGGCGGCGCCCCCGAAGAGCACGAGGTGTGATCGGGTTCCGGCCGCGATGTGGAAATAGACCAAGAGGTTCGCGACGGCCAAGAACATCATCGCGATGCTCAACCCCGGGACGAACTGGGCGGCCGGCGCGAAGCGCCCACCGAACGCGAGCGAGATCGCCCAATGTCGGAGTAAGACCAGGAAGGGAAGCCCGACCACGGAGAGCCCGACCACGGCCCCCACGGTGACGATCAACCAGCGGCGCGCGGCCGCAGGGTTCCGTGCGATCTGGACGAAACGCGGGAACG
>JAXDJY010000090.1:0-6870 GCA_034667445.1 Actinomycetota bacterium
GCCGATCGGCGCCACCATGTCCACGATGCGTTCGGTGATGGCCGAGCCTTCGTGCTCCAAGCGGAATCGCTCGTCGGGGAACAGCGGGGTCAGCTTGTCGAAGTTCGGTCGGGACTTCGCTGCCTCCGGGTCGAGGTCGCTGACCGTTTCGACTTCCAGGAGTGCCCAGTACTTCTCGTTGTCGCGTGGACGGCGAACCTTGCCGACGACGACGTCGCCCTTGCGAAGGGCGTATCTGCGCACCTGGCTCAACGAGACATAGATGTCCTCCGGGCCGGGAAGGTATCCCGACGTGCGGAGGAACCCGTACCCCTCGGGCAGGATGTCCAGGAGGCCGGTGGCGGTCGGCGCGTTGAGCATCTCCTCGGCGCGCTCCAGCTCTTCTCGTTGCTGCCGCTCTTCGCGAGCGCGGCGGCGGTCCTCACGCGATGGGCGCTGACGACGGTTCCGACCGTCGGGATCGCCGCCCTGATCGCGGCCTTCGCCCCGCTGACCCTCGGTGACCGGCGCCGGGGGCGCCCCGGTCTGGTCGCGCTGCGCACCGTCGCGTCGCCCGCTCTCGCCGCGGTCGCGATCTCCGCGGCCCCGGTCGTTGCGGTCGCGGCCGCCCCGATCGTTGCGCGCGGGCCGGTCCTCGCGCTGATTGCGATCCCTGCCCTCGCCAGAGTCCCGGCCGTTCCCCGGATCTGCCGCGATCCGCGGCGCACTCGGGCGCGGAACAGCGGCGTCGTCGGGTTCGGTCGTTACCGGGCTGCCTTCTTCGACCATCTCCGCACTCGCCTCGCGGTCGGCGTCGATGGTGGCGGTTGCCCGCGCCGGACGTGCGGACGGAGCCGTCACTTCGTGCCCATCCGCCGTCGACCCGTTCGACGCTGCGGGGCCTGAGCGGTCGACGATGGCGTCGATGAGTCCGGCTTTACGGAGCCTGGCCCCGCCTTCGATGCCCAAGGTCTGGGCGATCTGTTGCAGTTCGGGGAGCAGCTTTCCCTCCAGGGTGCTGCGATCCGTGGTGGTGTCCATGTGGTTAGGCCCTTCCCTTCAGTTCGGTCTGGAGCGTGTTCCAGTCGGCCCCGAACTTCTGCAGTCCGAGGTCGGTAAGCGGGTGTTTCACGAGTTTCTCGAAGACGTCGTACGGCATGGTGGCGATGTCGGCGCCCGCCTCTGCGCATTGGATGATGTGCATCGGATGGCGGAGCGAGGCGGCAAGGACCTGGGTCTCGTAGGCCTGCACCGCGAAGATCTCGGTGATCTGCCGAAGCATGGCCATACCGTCCGACCCAGTGTCATCAAGCCTACCCAAGAACGGCGACACGATGTAAGCCCCGATCTCGGCGGCCAGGATGGCTTGCGCCGGAGAGAACACCAGGGTCACGTTGATCCTGATGCCGTCCTTCGTGAGCCGCCGGCCCGCCGCGAGCCCATCGGGAGTCATCGGGACCTTGACCACGGCGTTCTCAGCTTTCTCGGCCAGTTTGCGCCCCTCGGACTCCATCGCGTCCGCGCTGGAGAGGTCGGTGACCTCGAGCGAGATATCGCCGTCGACCGTCGAGAGGATCTCTGCCCAGATGGCTTCGGGGTCCCCATGCTCCATCGCGATGAGCGAAGGGTTCGTCGTTACTCCCTTGAGGACGCCCCACCGGTTGATCTCGCGGATCTCCTCGATGCTCGCCGTGTCCAGGAATAGCCTCATGCGCTCCTGCCTTTCGTTGTGGTGGATGACGGAGCAGCCTGCTCCGCCCGAGCCGTCGCACGTTCCATCACCAGATCGATCACGGTGGCGATCGATTGGTCGAAGCCGTAGTTGGGGAGAACCGGCACCCCGTGGGAGAGCGCCTGGCTCTTCACGTACCGCTGGAGCCGCCGGATGTTGTCGAACCCCGTTTCGTACCGTTGTGCCGGTCGCGAGGCGACGGCATCTTCACGCGCGGCGAAGTGAGTGCGATGTCGCTCTTCGTCCTCGACCACGATGACGAACGGCACCGCGAGGATACGTTCGGCGTATGCCTCGAGCTCGAAGAAGCCGGGAACCACGTGGGCGCCCTCGATGATGATGCTCGTGCCCTCGACCGCCGCCCGTTCGATCAGGGCGTTGATACCGACGCTGACCGACGCGGTCTGTTCGCGGAAGCCAACGACCAAAGCGTCGGACGGGCGGGTGGGCGGCTCGCTGAGCGCCATGTCCGCGGCGAACGAGGACGTATGAAGGGTCGGCATAAGTTCGGGCGACAGCATGGAGCGCATGACCTCCCGGATCGCGTCGGTCGCGACAACCCGAACGATCCCCAGTCGAGCTGCCAGTTGCGTCGCGATGGTCGATTTCCCGACGCCGGTCGCGCCCCCGATGAGGATGACCAGTGGGACGTCCAGGCGTTCGACCTCACGCCAGCGAACGAGGTTGGTCGCGTAGCGGTCGCCGGCCATCTGCCGTAACGCCTCGAGCGCAACCGCATTGAGTTCCTCGCCGGTGATTGAGTCCCTGCCTTCCTCCCGCAACCGGGTCTCGATCGCCTCGGCGACCTCATAGGCGCGATAGGGGGAAAGTCCGGTGACCATGACCTCAGCGGCCATGAGCCCCTTGGAGAACGGGAGTCCGGCTTCGTTGTCTGAGATGACGATATGGGGTGTCTTGTCCGTCAACGCTCACTCGCTCGCTCGCGCGCACGTTCGATGGTTCCCCGGATGGCGGTCTGAAGGTCCATCCCCTCTTTGACCTCCGCGCGGTTATCAACGAACACCACCTCCGCACCGAGCTGGATAGCTGCTTCGCAGGCAATATCGACTGCGGCGGCCTTCAGCTCCGTGAGGAGAACCTCGAACCCTCCGGCGCGCGTGAGGTCCTCCGTGAGCCCCGCCCTATCGGCCAGCCGTGCGCTCAACCCCACGACCTGACACCCGTACGTTCGCTCCAGGTGGCGGACCTGCTTGGCTGCCACCGGTTCCGGTGCGGTCGTAGTGAAGAACACCCGCCTGCCCGCTACGTCCGCCAACGGCTTCGGGACGAGATCGGTAACGAGGTACCGCTCGTCGTCGAGAAATCGGAGGACGTGGGAGCGGAGCGAGGAGAGATGCTCTGGCCCGGATGGGCCGGCTGACATGGTAACAACAGCCAGGTCCGAGCGCAACAGCCGGTATGGGCCAAGATAGCCGCCGACATACTCGACGGGCGCCGAGGCGGAGATGACCAAGACCGCCGCGTCCCACGGTACGGGTGGCACGGCCGCGCCGCTCCCCTCCAAGATCACCAGGCCCGTCGGGCGAGATGCGGCCAGCTCCGCGGCCTCCCGGACCGTCGAGACGAACGGCGCCCCCGCCAGGCCACCCCCGGCCCTGCGTGCTCCGATCGTCACCACACCGGTGGTGAGGGCGTCTTCGAGATAGTCGGAGGAGGCGTGCTCACCTTCCCTGACCAGGGCGAGGAGGCGTTCGAGGTTGACGGACCCCCGCTCGGCGACCTGCGGCTCGGCGGGACCGCCACGCCCCATGGCGACCACCACCGGGTCCAAGCCCATCTGGTCTGCGACGCGAGCGACTTCGCCGGCGATCGCCGTCTTGCCCGTCCGCTTTCCGGTGCCGATCACGGCGAGCGTCGGCACGCGAAGCGGCGTCCCGCGCTCCGGCGGATCGAACCGGAAGTCGGGGCCGATGTAGGGCACTCCGGCGACGAGCGAGACGGCGATCAGTTCCATGCGCTCGCGGTAGCCGAGCACCGGTTCATCGGAGAGATCGAGCACCACGTCCGGACGGTCGGCGGCGATGGCATCACGGAGCGCGACCATCCGATCGGCGCCTGCCACCCGAACGGGAGCCCCGAGGTCCGGGATCTCACCCGCCGCGAGCTTCTCGCTGCCGCCGATCAGCAGGGCCGCGAGCACCTGATATCCCCGCTCCCGTGCCGACTCGATTGCCCATCGAGTTACCGGCGGATAATGTTCACCGTCCACCAGAACGAGCGTTCGCACTGGATCGTCCCCTCTTCCATTCAGATCGCGCGGAGCGCTGTGCTAGTACTCCTGACCCGCCGGAGCGTGTTCCTGCACGGGCCGTTCCTGCTCGCGGTGGACCTGGCCCTTCGTAAGAGAGAAGTGCGCCATGACCGTGTCGTCGCCGAACGGGAACTTCCGGTGGATCTTCACCTCGGTGCCGTCGAATCCCAGGATGTTGTAGCAGGGTTTCGTGTAGCCACGAACCCGGAGCGAGGACACCGTCCCGGCGTTCGCAACATACATGTTCTCCAAGCGCCAAACGTAGGGGACATGTTTGTGGCCAGACAACACCACGTTCACCCCAGCGTTGGTGAGCACCTCGAGCAGATCGCCGGCGTCCATCACGGTGCTCCGTTCGCGCCCGGTACCGGGGATCGGAAGCAGGTGATGATGAAGGACGAACACCTTCAGCCCCGCCGCTTCGGAGAACTCCCGTTTGATCCACTCGTAGTGGACCCGGCCGACCTTGCCTTCGTTGAGATCGGGTTCGCTGGAGTCGACACCCACGATGCGGACCCCGCCGATGTCCTCGGACCACATCCGCGGTCCGACCAGATCTTCGAAGTGGAGATAGCCGACGTTGCGCGAATCGTGATTGCCGGGAACGGTCAGGATCCGTGATTCGATGCGGTCCGCGTAGGCCGCCCAACTCTTGAACTCCTGGCGGTACCCCTCGTTCGTGAGGTCGCCGCTGCAGACGACGATGTCCGGTGACAGCTCGTTCAGCTCCGTGATGACCCGATTCATGAGATTCGGGACGAAATACGGGGAGCCGACGTGCGGATCGGAGATGTGGGCGATGGTGACCACGTGGATCCAGTCTACCGGCGCATCAGGTCGTAGTGCCGTCGGGCCAGGTGCTCGTTCTGGTGCCGGCGCGCATCCCCCCATCGACGAGAAGGGCGACCCCCGTGATGAACGCAGCCCTGTCCGACGCGAGGAACACGGCGGCCTCTGCGATGTCCCGGGCTTCTCCCAATCTCCCGATCGGTGGGAGAGGCCATGACGAGGGATCGTCCTCCGGGCGGTCGGGGTCTCCGGGAGGTCCCATATGCCGCATCCCCGGCACCGTGTCTCCAGGGCACAGGGCGTTCGAGCGGACGCCGCCGCGGCGCCCCCCTTCGATGGCAAGGGTGTTGCTGAGCATGATCAGTGCAGCCTTCGCGACGGAGTAGATCCCGATCTCGGCCTCGGCGGTAACGCCTGCATCAGAAGAGATATGCAGCATGTTCCCGCGGCGCGCCGCCAGATGAGGGAAGCACTCCTTGGCATAGACGAACGCTCCACGGACATCGACCGACATCGTGCGGTCGAAGTCCTCCAGCGGCGTGTCGAGCGCGCCGGCCAGGACGCCCACGCCGGCGTTGTTCACCAAGACGTCGAGGCCGCCGAGATGCGCGACGGCCTGTGCGACGTTCTCCCGGATCTGATCGGGATCGCCGGCATCAGCCGCGAGGAAGACCGCGTCGCGGCCGGCCGTACGCAGTTCCTTTTCCGCCGTACCTCCCAGTTCGCGGTTGCGGCCGGTGATGACGATCCGTGCGCCCTCCCGACCGAACGCGTGTGCCATCGCGAGTCCAAGCCCGGACGTGCCGCCGGTGATCAGCGCGAGTTTTCCGTCGAGTTCCGCCACCTCAGACTTCCTCCTCCACGGTGGCGCCGGAGGGACGAACCGCGAGCCGAAGCACCCGCCAGCCCGCACCGGGATCGGGCACCTCGCTACCCGGCAGGTCGAATGCAAGGAGCGTCGGGCCCGCGCCGCTCACACATACAGGGATCTGGGCGGCGAGGAGCCGGTCGAAGACCGCCTTGACCGCGGGCACGAGCGACAACCGCGCCGTCTGATGGAGCCGGTCACCGAGCACGTCCGCGAGCATGGCAGGTTGCGAAGTCAAGGCAACGACGGCAGCGGCCGCATGCGAGGCGTTGTACACGGCATCGGCAAGTGTGACGGTGCCCGGCAGGGCGGCACGCGCCTCGGCCGTCGCGAGCCGGAGTTCGGGAACGAGCGCAACGGGGCGGAGTTCGGGGGCAGCATCCAAGCGAAGCACCCCGTCACCGAAGGCCAGCGTGAAGCCGCCGACGATCGCCGCTGCGGCGTTATCGGGATGGCCCTCGAGCTCGATGGCGAGATCGAGGATGTCGTCGGGCTGGAAGCCAAGACCGAGGGCACGGTCGGCGAGCATGATCCCGGCGACGCATGCGGCGGCCGACGACCCGAGCCCCCGTTCAAGGGGTATCCGATTCACCCCGTGCAGGGTGAAGGTCGGAACCCGAGCACCCGCGGCCTTCGCCACATGTGCGAACGACCGGCTGATCATGTCCGAACCGTCGGTGGGGAGTTCATCGGCGCCCTCCCCTTCGAAGGTGACGCCCGGCTCGGCCTCCGTATCGATGACCACGTCGTTGCACAGCTCGAGCGCGAGCCCGAAGCAATCGAACCCCGGGCCGAGGTTCGCCGACGTGGCGGGAACGGTGGCGCGGAGCCTCATAGTCCGAGCTCGGCGGCGACGGCCGCGGCGTCGGGGGGAACGGAGATCGGATGGGCCGCGCCGCTGATAGCCCATTCGGGATCCTTCAAGCCGTGGCCGGTGAGGATGCACACCACCGTCGAGCCGGCGCGCAAGGAGCCCGCCTGGTGGAGCTGCAGGAGGCCGGCGACCGATGCCGCCGAGGCCGGCTCGGCGAACAACCCTTCATGCGCCACGCGACGATACGCCGAGAGGATCTCGCGATCCGTGACCGACTGGATCCCGCCTTCCGAACCCGTGGCGGCCGCGATCGCCTTCTCCCACGAGGCGGGGTTCCCGATGCGGATGGCGGTGGCGATGGTTTGGGGATCCTTCACGGGGGCACCGTTGACGATCGGCGCGGCGCCGCTCGCCTG
>JAXDJY010000091.1:0-2514 GCA_034667445.1 Actinomycetota bacterium
GCTCACCGCAATAGGCGAAGAGGTCGGTGATCAATCGCATCGACGGCCGGGGCGGGTAGATGTAGGTCCCGCGCGCCGCGTACTCCTTGAGGATGTCGTTCTGCACGGTGCCGCTGATGTCGCTCGCCGGAACGCCGTGTTCCTCGGCGACCAGTTCGTACATGAGCAGGAGGATCGGTGCGGTCGCGTTGATCGTCATCGACGTGCTGACCTTGTCCAGCGGGATGCCGTCGAGCATCCGCGCCAGGTCTTCGACCGAGTCGATGGCGACGCCGGTTTTCCCCACCTCGCCCTCGGCACGCGGATGATCGGAGTCCAGGCCCATCTGCGTCGGCAGGTCGAACGCCACGCTCAGGCCCGTCTGCCCCTGATCCAGGAGATAGCGGTACCGCTTGTTCGACTGCTCGGCGGTCGCCATCCCGGCGTATTGCCGCATCGTCCAGAGCTTGCCCCGGTACATGCTCGGGTACGGACCCCGCGTGTAGGGAAGCTCGCCCGGTTCGCCGAGGTCCCGGTCGGGGTCGAAGCCGCGGGCATCGAGGTCGTGGGGCGTGTAGACAGGTTGGAGTTCGATCCCTGAGTCGGTGCGCCGGTCATCGCTCATCCCGTTGAGCCTAGCGGCGGTGGCGCCCGACGTCCCGGGACGCTAGGTTGCACGCCATGGACATCGTGGATCCGCGCATCGATAGCTACATGGCGGGACGGTTGGCCCGATACGACGAGCCGGTGCTCCTGGAGATGGAGGCCGAAGCCGCACGGCGGCACTTCCCCATCGTCGGACGCAACGTCGGGGTGACGCTCGAGGTCCTCGCCAGGTCGATCGCGACCCACCGGATGATCGAACTCGGGAGCGGCTTCGGCTACAGCGGTTACTGGCACTCCCGTGCCGTCGGCCACTCCGGCGAACTCCACTTGACCGACGGCGATCCCGCGAACGAAACCGCCGCGCGCGACTACCTGGGCCGCGCCGGTCTGTGGGACCCCGTGACGTATCACGTGGGCGACGCGGCCGAGGTGCTGAACTCGCTAGACGGTGAATTCGACCTCGTCTACGACGACATCGACAAGGACGGGTATCCCGCGGCGTGGCGCGCAGCCTGCGAACGGATCCGCGTCGGGGGTCTCTACGTGTGCGACAACGTCCTCTGGTCGGGACGGGTTCCCGACGACGGCGAGGATCCGGACGGTGTCACCGACGCGATCCGTGAGCACAACGCGTTGATCGCCGCCGATGAGCGGTACGTGAGCACGGTCATCCCCACGCGCGATGGCGTCATGGTCGCGGTCCGGATCTCTTGAATGCAGAGAGGACCTCGAAGGTCTCTCCCGGCGCGGTCGGCGCTGGACGTTCCGCAGTAGACTCCGCGCGGTTCTGGACGGTCCGGCCGCCGGGCCGTTGATGCCCCGCGATACGCTGAGGACGATCACACCTATGGCACAACGCATGAAGCGTCAGAAGAGCGACTACGGCTCGGTCTACAAGGGCCATGAAGGCCAATGGAGCTGGCTCTTCCACCGGATCACCGGCGTGGGCATCATCCTCTTCCTCTTCGCACACGTGGTCGATACCGCCGTCATCGGCTGGGGTCCGACCGCGTACAACCGCGTACTCAGCGCCTACGAGAACCCCTACGTTCGGATGCTTGAACTGGGGCTGGTCGCGATGGTCATTTACCACTCGCTAAACGGCATCAAGATCCTTCTCATCGACTTCTTTCCGAGCCTCACGAGCAAGATCCGCGCGCTCGGCATCACGACGGCGGTGCTGTTCGTCGCCTCGATGATCCCGATCAGCTACATCATGATCCACCAGGCCATCGATCTCCTCACCAAGAAGTGACGATGGCGACCTCGACGGAAGCCCGGCAGTCCACGCCCGCCCCACAACCCGCACGCTCGAGCGGCGGTGGCGGCAGCGGCCGGGATCGTCCGGTCGGCGGTTTCGAACTCTGGTCGTGGCTCTTCATGCGGATCAGCGGGATCCTGCTCCTGGTGCTGGCCGTCGGGCATGTCCTGATCATGCATATCCCCGACGGAGGCGTCAGCCGGGTGAACTTCGCGTTCGTCGCCGTACGGTGGCGGAGCCCGTTCTGGCAGACCTGGGACTGGGCGCTCTTAGTGCTCGCACTCATCCACGGCATCAATGGCCTTCGGAACATCACCCTCGACTACGTGCGACCGGTCGGGATGCGGTTCGCCATCAACATGTTCTTCTACATGCTCGGCTTCATCTTGTTCGTGCTCGGCACGGTCATCGTCTTCACGTTCGATCCGACGAAGTGGGGACCGATCAAGTGACCACGACGCACTTGTACGACACCGTCATCGTGGGCGCCGGCGGCGCGGGCATGCGCGCTGCCATCGAGGCGTCGGACAAGTCCCGGACCGCCGTCATCTCCAAGCTCTACCCGACCCGCTCGCATACGGGTGCGGCGCAAGGGGGTGTCTGCGCGGCGCTCGCCAACGTGGAGGAAGACTCGCCCGAATGGCACGCGTTCGACACGGTCAAGGGTG